>JAEXXW010000691.1 GCA_023405565.1 Pseudomonadota bacterium | reverse complement strand
CCGTAACCCTGGTTATAGATACGTCGGCGATCCGACCCGCTCTCCCTATTATTTGCGCCCCGGCGTAGCGCCGTCTTTCGGATATGTTGGCCCGCCCGGCTATGCAGGTGAATACGCATGGCGCCGCTCGATCGGTCAATGTGTGGAAGATCTTGGCTACGGACGCTGGGCAGCTTGCGGAAGCCGGTAATGCAAATGACGCAAACGAGAATATTCATCAAAAGTACGGCCATTACGGCGGCGGCAGCGATATTGCTGGCTGGGCCGGCCACCACCGTATCCGCCCATGCGCAGGCCGATATCGGCAAGCATCTCGTCCACACCGTTGGTACGAGCGATCTTTCGGCGGCCCGGAAAAAACAGAAGCGGACGGCTCCGACACCAGTACCGCAACCGCAAATGTGGGGCTGGAGCGGATGGAAGCCGGCGGATCCATCTTTCGATCAGAATGGCCGCCGCTACCAGCCGCCACCTGGACTGGCTTGCCCTGTTGATCTCGGCTATGGCCGCTGGGCGTCGTGTAACGACGATTTTTGAAAAACAATGCCGCTGAAACAAAAAAGCCGGTCCCCCCAGGACCGGCTTTTCTCATTAAGGCGTAGAAGCCGCGGGCAATCAGCCGCGCTTGCCCTTCACGACGGGCTTCGGCTTGTCCCAGCCGTAATAATCGAACCAGTAGTTCATTGCCATACCGCCGACGATCGGCGCGAAGCAGTTCGCGGTCGATACGAAGACCTCGCGCTGGGTCAGTTCGCGCTGGGTCACGATGGTGCCGACGATTGGCGAAACCGCTGCGCAAGCCGCGCTGGTGCCGACATAGAGACCGCCGCCGCCGCTGCTCCAGAATTTGTGGCCCTGATTGTGACGGATGCCGTAATAAGCGCCGGCAGCGCCAGCCCCAACCACCGTGTTCGAGGCCGCCAGACGCGGATCACGAACATCCCAGAAGCTCCACCATGTGTAAGGCGCCGGCGTCGGTGTCACGACCACCTTTGCACGCTTCTTGCCAGCCGCTTCAGCCGTTCCGCCGGTCACCACCAGCGCTGCAGCCAAGGCTGCGGCAACAAAAGCCAACTTCTTCATCGAGACGACCCCCATGGCTGCCGGACATTTCAATACAGACCGGTCAGACGAAAAGAAGCCGGCGGGCGAATCCACCGGCATAGAGTCGCATCTAGATGATATTCGCACGTTGAAGTCGAGGCGCTGTTGACAAAAGCACCGACGCAAAAGACCACTTTTTCACAAGTGTTGCGGCAAAAACACTCGTTTTGCCGATCTCACACCGTGAAAAATGGAAATGCAGGCGATCAATCGCGCCTGCAATCAAGCCGTCATAAAGCCGGCTCGCTTGAGCCTGACAATGGCAAGATCCAATCCTGACAAGAATGCCGAGCGATCACGCTGGGAAAAGGGCTTCGGCCCCCCTGTCATCGCACCGGCGGACCGCAAGTCGTCCATGAGATTGCGCGTGGCAAGCGTCAGGCCGATTGTATCCTCGGTGAACGCCCGCCCATTGGGCGCCAATACGGAGGCGCCGGCCTTCACCGCACGGCTGGCCAGCGGCACATCGGCCGTGACCACGATCACGCCCGGACGCGCCCGCTCCGCGATCCAGTCATCGGCCTTGTCCATGCCCTCGGCGACGACAACACGCTCGATCCATGGTTCGCGCGGCACGGCGATCGGCGAGTTGGAAACGATGAAAACCTTCAAGCCATGCCGCTCCGCCACCCGGTAGATTTCCGCCTTGACCGGGCAGGCATCGGCATCGACCAGAATGGCAATCGGCTGGACAGAGGCTAGTGTCATGCTGCTGGCTCAACGCAAGGTCAGAATTGTCGGTTTGCCGCTATCGCCGGTTCGTGTAAAGCAGCGTGTGGCTCGCGCAAGACCATCGGATCGTTAAAAGCACACCACAATGATGCTGCGCTCTTTGCTAGGCGCGGCTCTCGATCCAAACGCTATTTTTGCGATAACGCATTTTTTTCGCAAAAGCGCACTTTCAATATGTCAATTTAATTATTCGCATTCCCCGCTTGGGACTATCGCTTTCTCAAGCGCGCTTTATCAGACGCGCGATGGGCCTGGGAGGATGCGATGTGGAACCAGGTTTATAACCCGTTCAACAATGCCGTACTGTCGACGATAGCGGCAGCCCTGCCAGTTTTCGTGCTGTTGAGCTTGATCGCCTCAAACAAGGTCAAGGCACATGTTGCGGCGATCATCGCGCTGATTGTTGCGAATCTGATTGCGATCTTCATCTTCACGATGCCGGCCGGCTTGTCTATGCGCGCCACCGTGCTTGGCGCCGTGACCGGTTTCTTTCCGATCGGCTGGATTGTACTCAATGTCATCTTCCTCTACCGGCTCACGGTTGCGAAAGGCGCGTTCAAGACATTGCAGACCACCATTGGCGGCGTCACGAATGATCGCCGTCTTCAGCTTCTTCTGATCGCGTTCTCGTTCGGTGCCTTCTTTGAAGGCGCATCCGGCTTCGGCACGCCAGTGGCTGTCACTGGCGCGATCCTGATCGGTCTTGGCTTCTCACCGCTCGCTGCATCCGGTCTGTCACTGATCGCCAATACGGCTCCGGTCGCCTATGGCGCACTTGGCACACCGATCGCCGGGCTGTCGCAAGTCACCGGCCTCGATCCCTTCCTGCTGGGCGCAATGGTCGGCCGACAATTGCCATTCTTCTCGCTCTTGGTGCCGTTCTGGCTGATCTGGGTTTTCGCCGGATGGCGCGGCATGATCGCGATCTGGCCCGCCATCCTGGTCACCGGCGTCTCCTTCGCTGTTCCACAATTCCTGATCTCGAATTTTATCAATCCCTGGATTGTCGACATTGGCGCGTCGCTGATCTCGATGGCCTGCCTGATCGGCTTCCTGCAAATCTGGAAGCCGAAAGAGCTCTGGACCTCGCCGGCTTTGCGTACGAAGGACGACTCTGCCATCGCCCGTCCGGCACCGGCCGTCAGCGCCACCAAACCGACGAGGGCTGAAACATGGATGGCGCTGATCCCGTGGGTCATCGTCTGCGCCGTGCTGCTGATCTGGGGGACTGACTGGTTCAAGGGGCACGTGAACCCGTGGGCGACGTGGTCCTATCCCGTTCCGGACCTGCATAACATGATCAACAAGGTGCCGCCGGTCGCTGCCAAGCCGACGCCGGAAGGCGCGGTCTTCGCTTTCACATGGCTGTCCTATACCGGCTCAGGCATGCTGATCGCGGCAATCATCTCCGGCTTCATCATGGGCTTCTCGCCAGTCCGGCTGGTTGCCGAATATGGGAAAACGCTGAGGGTCTGCGCCTATTCGCTGATTACCATCTCGGCGATGCTCGCGATCGGCACACTGACGCGCCTGTCCGGCATCGATGCAACGCTTGGTCTTGCCTTTGCCGGAACTGGTCTTCTCTATCCTTTCTTCGGCACGTTGCTGGGCTGGCTCGGCGTCGCGCTCACCGGTTCCGATACCGCTTCCAATGTGCTGTTCGGCAACCTGCAACGGATCACATCGGAACAACTCGGACTGTCGCCTATTCTCATGAGCGCGGCCAATTCATCCGGCGGCGTCATGGGCAAGATGATCGATGCGCAATCGATTGTCGTCGCCTCCACCGCCACCAACTGGTTCGGTCATGAAGGCACGATCTTGCGCTTCGTGTTCTGGCACTCGATTGCACTGGCCTGTCTCGTCGGCTTTCTGGTGATGCTGCAGGCCTATGTGCTCACCGGAATGATCGTGACGCCATAGCGCCACGGTCAGATCAGCGCTGATGAACCTCCCTGGCGTTGATCAGTGCACCTTGGTCCCGTGACACTCCCGCACGGGACCCCTTTTTTAGAGCCACGGATGCCGTGTCTGGGCGCTGGCGCCTTGGGAGCACGAAACAACGCTTTCGGAAAATTCCATGAGCACAATCGATCCAGCTC
>JAEXXW010000571.1 GCA_023405565.1 Pseudomonadota bacterium | reverse complement strand
GGTGCACGCCGTCCTCGATCGCCTTTTTATTGGTGTGGACGATGAGGTTAAGATCGAGCTCCGCGGCCATACGGTCGCGGAAGGTGATCATATCGCGGAATTTCCAGGTGGTGTCGATATGGAGCGCGGCGAAGGGAATCTTGGCGGGATGAAACGCCTTCCGGCACAGATGCAGCAGGACGCTGGAATCCTTGCCGAGCGAATACATCAGCACAGGGCGCTCGAACGCCAGCGCTGCTTCCCGCAGGATGACGATCGCTTCCGTCTCGAGATTGGAGAGGTGGCGGGACAGGTTGCTTGTCATAAGGGGATCGAACGAACAGATCTATCGCAAAGGGGTGGCGGCTTGAGGGGTCCGGCCCGGATCGGTAGGCCGCTGATTGCGGCGACCTCAAGGCCACTTTGGAATGGCGCTATTTAGCCGCGGATGCTCCCGCTGTCGAGTTCTGGTTTGGGCCGCCTCCTGGGGTATTCCCGGAGGGGTGGGCGAACAGGATCGAAAGGTCAGCTTAAATCAAGGTCAGGTGAAGGAAACGCTGACCTTGACGTGACTGTCGTTGCGCAAAATGCTCAGGGCCACACCTGTTTCCTGACGGCAAACGGCAATATCGACACTCAACTGGCCGACCCTGAGATCCTGCAACGTAATCTCATTGATGAACGAAGGCAGCTCGGGGTTGCGCAGGACAATCTCGTGCCGTTCGGGAGCGAACTCGATTCCCAACGACGATTGGATCAGTTGCAGGGGCGCTCCTGCGGCCCAGGCCTGCGGGGAGCAGGCGACGGGGTAAAGCGTTGGCCCGCGTCCACGCGCGCGCCGGAAGCCGCAGTAAAGTTCTGGCAGGCGCCGAAGATCCATATAGGTTGCGGCATCGAACAGACCGCGGAAGACACGGCCAACCGCAGCCTTGTGACCATAGCGCGCGAAGCCGGCAGCGATGAGCGAATTGTCGTGCGGCCAGACTGATCCATTATGATACGACATCGGATTGTAGCGCGCTTCCTCCCGTGCGATCGTACGTATGCCCCAACCCGAAAAGAACGATGGTTGCATCATCTGCACGGCGACGAGACTGGCGCGTTCGGGTGATGCAATGCCGCTGAACAGAACCTGCCCGGCATTCGAGCTTCTAACACAGCACTGCTTCTTCCTGCCATCAAGAGCAAGCGCATAACTACCGATCGCGTCACACCAGAATGCGGCCTCAAATCTCTCCTTCAGGCTGTCGGCAGCCTGGTCGAGGGCGGAGGCTTGCTTGTGCCTGTCCATTTGCCTTGCCATATGCGCTGCGCATTTTTTTGCAGCATAGACGTAGCCTTGCACCTCGCATAACGCGATCGGCCCTTCCGCCGTCGAGCCATCCTTGTGAAAAACAGCGTCGTGAGAATCCTTCCATCCCTGATTGACGAGACCATCGTCATTGCTGCGATGATATTCGACAAAGCCGTCGCCGTCGGGATCGCCGGGGCCGTCGATCCATTGCAGCGCGCGTTCGATATGCGGCCAAAGCTCTCGCAACAATGCGAGATCGCCGGTCCGTTCGAAGTAAAGGCCGGCCAGAAGGACAAAGAGCGGCGTTGAATCGACACTGCCGTAGTAAAGTTTGAACGGCACTTCGCGCAAATTGGCCATCTCTCCACTGCGCATCTCGTGCAGGATCTTGCCGGGCTCGGCATCGGCCACCGGGTCGACGGCATCGGCCTGTAATGCCGCGAGCCGCCGCAATACGCCGCGTGAAATGTCGGGACGATACCAGAGCGTCTGGATTGCAGTGATAAGGCCATCGCGGCCGAATGTGGTCGAATACCAGGGAATGCCTGCATAGGGGTAGGGGCCTTGCTCGGTTTGCGTCACAAGCATCGCAAGGTCCGACATCGACCGGCATATCATCTCGTTGAAGATTTCATTCGATGTCGTGATGATCGTGTTGCCGCGGCTGGAAAGTTGCCGCTCCTGAAGCGCGGCGCGCATGCCGCGCCGGAACGGATGGTGTGCCGGATGATCATTGTCATTGCGGCATTCCACCGTCAGATCGAGTGCTTTGATGTCACCGGGCTCCAGAGAGAGCGTGTAGGAGGCCATGGCGGTCGAAAGCCGCTCCGGTACCGGATCGAAGCTGAGTACGGTGCATCTCAGGACATGATCGAGACCCTGGTAGTGAAGCCGGACCTGTCCATCTCCCAGCTTCTTGCTCGTTGCACTGCCGCGCTTTGCGCGGCGCATGCCACGGACCTCGAACAGGTCAGCGAAGTCGCTCGAGAAGGACATGCCCAAAACACAATGAACGGTGCGATCACCGTGATTTTGAATACGCAGGCGCTGATAAGCGGTGTTGTTCCAGAGAAAAAACGTGCGGATGATGTGCAGCGTGTCTTTCGGCAGCACCAGCCTGTTTTCGAAGTAAATATCCGGATTGGTCAGATCGACCGTCAGCAGTGCATTGTCATCGCGGACATTGGATCCCAGCAGCAGCAGTTGATTGCCGTTCAGGAGCAGCTCAAGGTGTCCAAGAAACCGCGTATCGCGGCAATAGAGACCATCGGGGCCGCCGGGGGTGGCGCCGATGTCGCCGTGGCTGTCAAAGATCGCGAAGCAATCGTCGTGCTTGAGATTGCGTCGCGGACGGGTCGAAGGCCCGGTCGCGGGAATGTAGAATGGAACTTCCGCGACCTGCTCGACCAGATTGACAGTTGAGTGCTGTTCTTTTGAAAGCTGTTCCTTCGGTCGATGCAATGTTCAAGGCCCTGCAGCGATGCGGATACGCGATCGTAGCTCGGTATTTAGCCAAGCATCGTCTCGGTCCGACTCGGATAACAAGCGCTGATAGACTTCGACATAGTCTTTGGCCATTCGTGTGGCCGAAAATCGTTGTTCGAACTGGCGGCGGATTTTCCTGCGGTCGAGTGCGATAACGCGCGGCACCGCAGCAATAGCCTCTTCGAGGCTATCGACAATCGCGCCAGTGACGCCGTCTTCCATCACCTCCGGCACCGAACCACACCGGAAGGCGACAACCGGCGTGCCGCAAGCCATCGCTTCGATCATGACAAGGCCGAAAGGCTCCGGCCAGTCGATGGGGAACAGCACCGCGCTGGCTTCACCTACAAACTGGCTTTTTCGTTTTTCATTAATCTCGCCGATGAATTCGACATTGGGGCTGTCGGCGATCATCGGGGCAATTTTCTCGCGGAAGTATTCTTCGTCGACACGATCGACTTTTGCCGCAATCTTCAGCGGCATGCCCAGCGCACGTGAAATCTCGATGGCCCGATCGGGGCGTTTCTCCGGTGCGATACGGCCGAGGAAAGCGAGATAGCCGCCACGCGGGTTGGCGACCAGCTGATGCATGTCGAGCGGCAGGCCGTGTGGAACGTTGGCGACAAAATTCGCTTTGGCGATCGGCTTTCGCTGCTCCATCGATATGGAGACCAGCGGCATTTCAGTAAATCCGACGTAGAGTGCAAGAAGATCTGGCAGATCCTGTCGGCCATGCAAGGTGGTGACGGTGCGTTCGCTTAGGTTGCGGAAGAGCGGAAAATGAAACTGGTCGATGTGAAAGTGGAAAACATCGAACTCGTCAGCGCGCTGGAAGACGCGGTCGAGCATCAACATGTAATAGGGGATGACGTCGCGGATTTTAGGTTCGAGACGGAGTGCGCGAGGCACGCATGGTACCAATTCCGCCGCCGTGACCGAGTCACCGCTTGCGAACAACGTGACGTCATGGCCGAGCTTGACCAATTCTTCGGTAACAAAGTGCGCAATTCGTTCGGTACCGCCATAGGTCTTCGGCGGAACGCTTTCCATCAGCGGCGCGATCTGAGCAATTCTCATGCATTTGGGCCCTCTGTGACCGCCATTAACGTTTTGCGCTGCAATAAGTTTCGACAGGCATCAAGATTTTGTTTGCTGTCTTCCGATGAAGCATCGTGACGTCTCTCCATACGATTTTAGGTGATTAGGTCGCAGGCGATGGTGTCTGCCCACCGATTTCAATGATTGTCCCAACACCGGTCTTGGCAGTATCGTTGATTGGCAATGGGAATCTTTTAGGGGGATGGAATGGCCAAATTTGGCATCGGACAGGCTGTCAAACGTGTCGAAGACCAGAGGTTCCTGACCGGCAAAGGGCGCTATGTCGAAGACATCAACCTGTCGAACCAGGCCTACGCGGTTGCCGTTGGCTCCCCCCATGCGCATGCCAAAATCCTGAGCGTCGATACGTCGAAGGCCGCGGCCGCGCCCGGCGTTCTGGCGGTCCTGACCGGTGTTGACGCAATTGCCGACAAGCTTGGCGCGTTGACGGCCCATCCGATGCCGGAAGAAGTCGGCGCACCCGCAGGCTTTCGTACCTGGCAGCCGCTGATCTGCCATGACCGCGTGCGGTATGTCGGCGACCGTGTCGCTTTCGTGATCGCCGAGACGCTGATGCAGGCGCGCGACGCGGCCGATCTGGTTGAGGTGGAATACGAAGAGCTGCCGGCGGTCTCCGATCTGGAAGACGCAAGCCGGAGCGATGCGCCGAAGGTCTATGACGACAACCCGAAGGGTAACTGGGCGTTTGGCCTGATGTTCGGTGATCAGGGCGCGACCGATGCCGCCTTTGCCAAGGCCAAACATCACGTCACGCTGCGTGTAGAGCATAATCGCCTTGCGCCCAATGCGATGGAGCCACGCGTCGCGATTGGCGATTACAGCGAGGCGGATGATCAATATACGCTCTACACGTCCTCGCAGAATCCGCATGGTGTGCGGATGGAGCTGTCGCACATCTTCCACTGCGCCGAGAGCCAGATCCGGGTGATCTCGCCTGACGTGGGCGGTGGTTTCGGATTGAAGGGCAGTCCTTTCCCCGACGATTGCGTTGTGCTGTGGGCATCAAAGCGTATCGGTCGCCCGGTCAAGTGGGTGGCGACCCGGACGGAAAGCCTGCTGACGGATCGCCATGGCCGTGAAATGGTGATGTATGGCGAGATGGCGCTGGACGAAAACGGCAAGATTCTCGGTCTGCGCGCCAAGGCGCTTTATCAGGTCGGTGCTTATTTCGTCGGACCGGGGCTCGTGCCCGCAGCGTTCTCGCTCCGCTTCATGCCGGAAGCCTACGACATCCAGGCGCTGCACGTGATGGTGCAGGGGCTGCTGACCAACAC
>JAEXXW010000483.1 GCA_023405565.1 Pseudomonadota bacterium | reverse complement strand
CGATGATGGCCCGGCCGTCCGGTGTGTAATAATGCATGTCCTTGGCGCGCGAGACCATGCGCGGCCGTGCCTTGAAGGCCCGGTTGGCCGTGAACGGCATCCAGAAGGCTTCGAGATCGTTGGGGATGGCGGCTTGAGGCGTTCTCTGGGCGGCTTGGGTCATGGTGGTCTCGCTTCTCTCTCAGCCTTCAAGGCTGAGCGGGATCGTACTATCCGCTTTCAGCAGTAATGACAAAGCAGGGTACGGGCTGGTAGGACGCCCCCACCTTGTATGATGACCAACAGACAATGACCGACAAACCGAGCAAACTGAAGGCGCGGCTGCCGCGCGGCCTTGTGGACCGGACCCCGTCCGAGATCGCGGGTACACGCGCGATGCTGGAGAAGATCCGCGCGGTCTATGAGCATTATGGCTTCGACCCGGTGGAAACGCCCGCGATCGAATATACCGACGCGCTCGGCAAGTTCCTGCCCGATCTCGACCGTCCGAACGAAGGCGTGTTCTCGTTCCAGGACGATGACGAGCAATGGATGAGCCTGCGCTACGATCTGACCGCGCCACTCGCGCGTTATGTCGCTGAGAATTTCGATGCGCTGCCCAAGCCCTATCGCAGCTATCGCGAGGGCTATGTGTTCCGCAACGAGAAGCCCGGACCGGGCCGCTTCCGCCAGTTCATGCAATTCGACGCCGATACCGTCGGCTCCGCCTCGATGGCCGCTGACGCCGAGATCTGCATGATGGCCGCCGACACGATGGAAGCGCTCGGCCTTCCGCGCGGCAGCTACATCGTCAAGGTGAACAACCGCAAGGTGCTCGATGGCGTTCTCGAGTCTATCGGACTGGGCGGCGACGAACATGCCGGCAAGCGGCTCACCGTGCTGCGCGCGATCGACAAGCTGGATCGCCTCGGCCCCGAAGGCGTGAAGCTCTTGCTCGGTGAAGGCCGCAAGGACGAAAGCGGTGACTTCACCAAAGGCGCGGGCCTCTCTCACGAAGCCATCGACAACGTGCTCGCCTTCACTGCAGCGAAGGGTGAGACGTCTCATGCGACCGTTGCCAACCTCGCCAATGTAGTTGCGACATCGAAGCAAGGTCTCGAAGGCATCGATGAGTTGCGTCAGATCGCCGGACTCGTCGCGATTGCAGGCTATGAGGATCGCGTCATCGTAGATTCGTCCGTCGTGCGCGGCCTCGAATATTACACCGGCCCGGTCTACGAGGTTGAGTTGCTGCTCGAGACCAAAGACGAGAAAGGCCGCCCGGTGCGATTCGGCTCGGTCGGCGGCGGCGGGCGCTATGACGGGCTCGTCTCGCGCTTCCGCGGCGAGCCGGTACCCGCAACCGGCTTTTCCATCGGCGTGTCGCGTCTGGCCGCAGCTCTCGCCCTTGTGAACAAGGCCGATACACAACCAAGTTTCGGTCCCGTTGTCGTCACGGTTTTCGATCAGGACCGAATCGCCGATTATCAGCAGATGGTCGCGGAGCTGCGTCAGGCAGGAATCCGCGCCGAGCTGTATCTCGGGTCAGGAAAGTTCGGACCGCAAATGAAGTATGCCGACAAGCGCAATGCCCCCTGTGTGGTGATTCAGGGCAGCGACGAAAAGAACGATGCGGCGGGCGAACAGGTGGTGGTGAAGGATCTGATCCTCGGTGCCGAGCTGTCCAAGCTGGAAAAGGGCCGCGACGAATACCTGCAGAAGCAGGCCGATGCGCAGCGCAAGGTGCGCCGTGACCAGATGGTGAAGACCGTGCAGGAAATCCTGGCGCGGCACGGCGTCAAGACGCGGGTGGCGTAACCGAAGCTGTCATTGCCGGGCTTGCCCCGGCAATCCGTCCCCATTGAAAAGTTTATTTTGAAGATGGATGCGCGGGTCAAGCCCGCGCATGACGACGAAGAACCTGCTGGGCTCACACCGCCGAGACATCGTCCTCGGGCACGAGCGGGACACATTCCATCGCCCGGCTGACATCGATCGGATGCCCGACCACCTGCTCGGCGACGTCGAATGTATCGCCGACGCCGCGCATCGAAACCAGCTTGCCGCCTTCGAAGCGCAGAAAATGCGCAAAGCTGTATCGAATCGAACGGCCGGTATCGCGCTGACGGGCACGCACGCGCCCGCGAACCGATGCGCGCTGGCCCTCGATGAGGCTATGGTCCAGCTCGAAATCGGTGATGTGAAAATAACAGGGCATGATGCGTGTGATGATCTCGATCACGGCAGCCTTGCCCTGGCGTGCGCCATAAAAATCGAAGTGATCGGCCGGACCGGCCAGAAACCAGTCGATGCGATCATGCAGAATGGCATTCAGCAATTCGACATCGCGCGAGCGATAGGCCGCATAGAAGGCGGCGATGCAGTCGCGCATTTCGGGTATGGCGCCGTCGGTCGCCGGCGCGCCGATATCGGCTGCATCACTCATATTGCGACGATATCCTCGGAACTGCTGCCGACCGCCTCGTAATAGGCGTCGATGCGATGCCCCACCACCTGCTCGACCGCATCGAAGGTGTCGGCCATGCAGTACAAATTTGTGAGCTTGCGGTCCCGGAAGGTCAGGAAGTGGGCGCAATAGAACACGATGGTCCGGCCCGTTTGCGCGTGGACTGAGACGCTCTTGCAAAACGTGGCGACGTGATGGCCATCGATCACCACATCGTCGGGCTCCAGCCGTCTGCTCGCAAAAAAAGTCGGCCTCACACGCGTCAGGAAGTCCAGCACTGCCGCCTTGCCGCGCCAATGGCCGCAGAATGGAAAAATGTCGACCGGTCCATTCACCTTCCATTCGACATCGTCAGCCAGATACGCTGCGGTCGCATGTGGATCGGCACCGGAATAGACTTCGTAGAAGCGATCCACGAATCTGCGGGAGATAGGCTCTTCCATAGTCGCTGCTCTCAACGGCCAGCGAGAATAGAAACCAATTCCTTATTTTTCGTGATGGCGTAGAAGCAAGGTGACTGGCCGAATTCGCAGCCCGTTAACAACAGCAGGCCGCTGCCGTTAAGGAATGCCCTCTCTCACGTCAAACATTTGGGGCCTGTCGTCGAATCCTTAAATCGCCTGTGCTAAAGCCCCGCCGCCATGTCTCGATCGATATCACAATCCCAGCCCGACCCGCGGGCGGAAACCCTTGTTTCCGCTCAAGCCCTTGTTTCTGCTTACGAACGCTCCGGCTATGCCCGTGCTCATCCGGCCATCCTGCAGCCAGCCGAGCCGTTCCTCGACCTGTCGGGTGAGGATATCCGCAGCCGCCTGTTCCTGACTGCCGACCAATCCGGCGAGGAATTGTGCCTGCGCCCGGATTTTACCATTCCCGTTTCCCGCGATTACCTGGCTTCGGCAACCGTGGGGCGTGCAGAGGGTTTTTGTTATCTCGGACCTGTTTTTCGCGATCGCGGCAGCCTGCCGGGTGAATTTCTGCAAGCCGGCATCGAATCCTTCGGCCGCACTGACAAAGCTGCGGCCGATGCCGAGACGCTGGCACTCGGCCTTGAGGCCACCAGGCATTTCGGCCGCTCCGCGCCGGATATCCGGATCGGCGATGTCGGGCTGTTCACGGCCCTTGTCTCGGCGCTCGATCTTGCCCCCGCCTGGAAGCGGAGGCTGGTGAAGGACTTCAACCGCAAGGCCTCGCTCGAACAGGATCTCGACCGGCTGACGCTCGGCGCCCACAGCAAGCCGGAATACCAGGGCGTCCTGGCGGCGCTGGCCGGCTCCGACCCCAAAGCCGCGCATGCGCTTGTTACCGACCTTCTCTCGATCGCCGGCATCACCGCTGTGGGCGGCCGCTCGGTCGCGGAAATCGCAGATCGTTTCCTCGAACAATCGACGCTTGGCGCCTTCGCGAGCTTGCCGCCTTACACCCGCGGGCTGGTGGAGCGCTTCCTCGCCGTCTCCAGCGATCCGCTTGAGGCATCTGCGACGATGCGCGAGATCGCCAAGGACGGCGGCCTTGTGCTGACACCGGCACTCGACCTGTTCGACGCGCGCAATATCGAACTCACCAAACGCGGCATCGATCTCGGCCGCATCACCTTCTCGTCAGCCTTCGGACGCGGCATGGACTATTACACCGGCTTTGTCTTCGAACTGACGGATGGCACATCGCCCGAACCGCTCGTCGCCGGTGGCCGCTACGACGACCTGATGACGCGCCTTGGATCGCTCTCGCCTATTCCGGCGGTGGGCTTCTCGGTCTGGATTGAACGGCTTGCAGACGTTTCTCTCGCAGGAGGCGCAGCATGAGTGCGCCGCTGATCATCGCCGTTCCGGCGAAAGGGCGCCTGCAGGAAAACGCGGAGAGCTTTTTCGCCCGCGCGGGCCTGCGTCTCATCAAGTCGCGCGGTGTGCGCGATTATCGCGGTGCGATCGAAGGCATGGATGGCGTCGAGATCGCCTATCTCTCGGCGAGCGAGATCACGACGCAGCTTGCGCAGGGCGCGGCGCATATGGGCGTCACCGGCGAAGACCTCGTGCGCGAGATGATGCCCGATGCCGATGCGCGGGTGATCCTGCTCGACGGCTTGCGCTTCGGCTATGCCAATGTCGTGGTCGCAGTGCCGCAGGCCTGGATCGATGTGCGCAGCATGGCCGATCTCGACGATGTCGCGACCGCGTTCCGCCTGCGCCATAACCGCAAGATGCGGGTGGCGACCAAGTACGTGAACCTGACGCGTGCTTTCTTTGCGAAGAACGGCATTGCCGATTACCGCATCGTCGAAAGCCTGGGCGCGACCGAAGGCGCGCCCGCGGCCGGCACCGCCGAACTGATCGTCGACATCACCACGACCGGCAACACGCTTGCCGCCAATGCGCTGAAGATCATCGAAGACGGCGTGATGCTGCGCTCGCAGGCCAATCTCGTCGCCTCGCGCAAGGCGGACTGGAGCAACGGCACGCTCGATACGGCGCGCATGATCCTCGATCGCATCGCCGGACAGGATCGCGCCCGCGCCTTCCGCGAGATGCGCACGCGCTTCAAGGGCTGCGACGATGCGTTGCTCGAACAGGCGCGTGAACGTTTTGGCATCGTCACGCCGTTCGGCGGCCCGACATCGTCCGGCATGCTGACGCTGCATTGCCCGCCGGGCCAGGTCTTCGCACTCGCCGACTTCCTGCGCGACAAGGGTGCGCAGGCGATCTCGGTCAGCGAGATCGATTACGTGTTCACGCAGGACAACCCGCTATTCGACAAGCTGAAGGCGGGGCTATAGCGCCTAGCGCCTTCGGCGCTAATTCCGGCCGATGGTGCACTCGATCTGACCGTGCGGTTCATCCGTCGGCAGGAACACCGCATTGTCGTTGGTCAATCCGAATGGCTCCAGATTGATCAGGAGATAATGCTTGTTCGGGCAGGCGAGACTGATCTCCTCGATCTCCGGCACAGCCGCCAGCGCCGCCGTTCCCATGCGGTACAGACTGTCCTGCACGCTTTCGCTGTAGGTGGTTGCGAACACTTCGAGCATGGTCGACAGGATTTTCGCGTTGGCGCTGGCGAAGTCCTCGGGCTCGCGGCTCCAGCGCCATTGCGCATCCATCGACGTCGCGCACATCCGGTCGCGTGTCTCGGCGATCGTCGTGTACTCGTCCTTGTAATAGCGGTCCCAGCCCGACTCGGTCGACTTCATGAAGGTGAAACCGGTCATCCCGGATACAACCTCGATAGATGAACGGCTGGCAGCGATGGTGACGAAAGGCCGCCCGTTATTGTCGAGCACGAAGCTGTGCGGATGCCGCTTGCCACCGATCAGCATGCGTTCCCATTTCACCTCGTGCAGCTCGATCCTGACCGATTCCACCTGCGGATAGCGATCAAGAAACCTGGCCGCCAGCACCTTGCCAAACGCCTCGGTATCGAGCCCGAGATTTTCGCGGGCAACGATATTGATGACATTCTTGACGGTGTCGGTCGAAATCACGGCCGAATTGTCGTGTTGCGTGAAGGCCGCCGCGAAACCGCCGGTGAGCATGGCCTTGACGTTGAGTTCGCGCACCTCATGAAGAGGTCCGTCTTTCCTGATCCGCATCACGCGGACGCGGCCCTTGCCATACGTATTGCTGATGAGCGCCATGACGTTGTCCTATTGAGAATACGCGATCATGCATGCTCGGCCGTGGCGGCTGCGGCCGATGCCTCGGCCCTTGCCTGTTCGGCGCTGACGACACCGTTGAAGAAGAAATTGAGCGCCACCGCGACGATGGCCGACAGCAGAATTCCCGATTCCAGCAACGGGTGCAGACCGTGTGGCAAATGCTTGAAGAAATTCGGCGCGACCAGCGGGATCATGCCGAAGCCAACCGAAATCGCGACTACGAACAGATTGTAACGGTTGGTCTTGAAGTCGACTGAGGTGAGAATGCGCGCACCGGTCGCCGCCACCATGCCGAACATGACGAGGCCAGCACCGCCGAGCACGACCAGCGGCACCGCTTCGACCAGCGCCGACATCTTCGGTAGCAAACCAAGGATCAGCATGATGACGCCACCGGCCACCGTCACCCAGCGCGACCGCACGCCGGTGATGCCAACCAGCCCAACATTCTGCGAGAAAGATGTGTACGGGAAGGTGTTGAAGACACCGCCGATCAGCGTGCCGACGCCATCCGCACGCAAGCCCTTGGTTAACGCATCCTGGTCGATCTTCTTGCCGGTCATTTCGCCGAGCGCCAGGAACATGCCGAGTGACTCGATCATCACCACGACCATGACGATGCACATAGTCAGGATCGGCACGAGATGAAATTGCGGCATGCCAAAATGAAACGGCAGAACAACCCCGAACCATGACGCCGATGCCACCGCCCCGAAATGCATCTTGCCGAGAATGGCGGCGAGAATAGCGCCGGCGATGATGCCCAGCAGCACAGCAACGTTGGCGACGAAACCGCGGCCCCATTTGATCAGCCCGAGGATTACCAGCAGCACGAAGGCGGATATGGCAAGACCATCGAGCGAACCATACTTCGGATTGGCAACCTGCACGGTCTCGCCGTTGATGACGCGGGTGAAACTCGGCAAGCCACCGCCGGCCCAGTTAATGCCAACCCGCATCAGTGAAATACCGATCACCATGATGATCGTGCCAGTGACCACCGGCGGAAACAGCGGCAAGAGCCGGCTGATAAAGGGAGCAACAAGAATACCGAAAATGCCGGCCGCGATCACCGATCCATAGATACCGAGCAACCCGATATCCGGTGACGCCGCCATCGACAACATCGGCCCGACTGACGCGAAGGTCACGCCCATCATCACCGGCAGACGGATGCCGACGCCGGGGAAACCAAGGCATTGGACCAGCGTTGCAATTCCGCAGGCGAACAGGTCGGCGCTGATCAGGAAGGCTATGTCCTCCGGCGGCAGCTTGAGGGCACGGCCAATGATCAGCGGCACGGCCACGGCGCCGGCATACATGACCAGCACGTGTTGCAAAGCCAGCGGCACGAGACGCGGAAGGGGCAGCTTTTCTTCTACAGGATCGATGGTCGACGGTATCGTGGTGGACATGGCGCGCGCTCCGACAGGGACCCGTGAAAAGGATGCGACCAATGGGATCGAGGCGCCTCGATGGAAGCGCGAGCCCCGCCAATTGATCCCCAGCGTCAAAACGATTTCAGAATGCGGCACCGCCGCCTAGCAGCGAATGTCGCCTGAGCTGTTGCCGAAACGGCATCAGGCCTTGCGGCCGCCCTCCGCCTGCTGGCGCGACTGGATCTCCGTCTTCAGCATCTGCACGAAGTTGTCGGTGGTCGTCGGCAAAAGGCGGCCAGAGCGGGTGTAGATGCCAAGATCGCTCCACAGCGGTCCTTTGGCTTCAATCGGGATATGCACCAGCAAGCCATCCGCCAGCTTGCGTTCGAGCCCCACCCGCGTCTGGAAGGCGATGCCGTGACCGCGACTGACCAGTTCCTGCATCAATTCGATCGAGCCGCAGGTGATGACCGGCGACAGGAAAGAGGGACCGTTGGACAGGATCGGTTCGAGCAGGTTGGTGATCGACAGATCGGGCGTTGCCAGAATGAGTGGAAAGCCGAGGCACGATGAGAGCGTGACGGACTTTTTCCTGGCCAGCGGATGGGCGGGCTTCACCACCGCGCCGAGCCTGAACTGGGTAAGAAAGACCTGATGCAGGTCGGACGACTTGCGCAGCGCGAAGGCGACCCCGACATCAGCTTCGCCCTTTGCGACAGCGTCCGGAATATCGAACGATCCCATGACGGCAATGGTGAAAGTCACGCGCGGCGCGCGGCTGCGCACTTGATCGATGACGTTCGGCAGGATGGAGGACGCGACACTTTCGACCACGGCGACAGTGATATGGCCCGCCCGCGTGCCTTGAAGATCGGCGATCACAGATCCGGTGCGATCGAGATCCTGAAACACCGTGATGATGTGGCGGGCGAGCGCTTCGCCGATCGGCGTCAGGACAAGGCCGCTCGGAAGACGGTCGAAGAGCGGCGCGCCGATCTCTTCTTCCAGCTTGATGATCTGACGATTGACCGCCGACGACGCGACATTGAGCTGGCGGGCCGCTTCACGGATCGACCTGGCACGGCGGGCGGCATCGAAATAGCGAAGCGCCGACGAATGAATACGCAGAGGCAAGGCCGGTCCTTTCCGTCGCGACCACAACCGGAGGGCTGTCGAGCGCGCTAACTTCCCCCGGACCATACCGGCGATGGGTCCGTCTGTAGTGTCGATACCTATATCATATTATCAAATCGGTCCGGGCCTCGATCTGTTCGCCTCATGCTCCGGGTCTGCCTGTGGAACGGGTCCGCGCTTCCGGAACACCACGAAATGCGACATCGAGAAGTTGACGAGGAAGGCGGCGCCGATCGCCAGCAGCTTGGCCGGCAGCACCGGCATCACGAGCGCAGCGGCGACCAGCGTTCCGGTGCTGGCGACGAGACCCAGAACCTGCGCGGCAACGAAGGTGGCATAGGTGCGCCAGTTGAGCCGCCGACCAGACTCGGCGGCGAAGGTGATGAAGGAATTCATCACATAAGAACCGCTGACCGCCACACACCAGGACAGGATATTGGCCGCCACCAGCGACGCCGTGACATATTTCAGCGCCAGCAGGAACAGGCCGAGATCGACCAGCGAATTGATGACGCCGATCGAGGCGAAGCTCATGGCCTTGAGCAGCATGGCCTGCCGCCGCAAAGCGGCCATGATCCGGCGCGGAAAGCCCTGTGGTTCGGACGGTTGCATCATCGCGCCCTCGTTAACACGTTGATGCTGTTTCCTGAATAAAAGCTCATGCGACTCCAGGGCCGTAACGCGCTATAGGGTTGCGGTAATCACGCGCGAAACCAAGGATCGAGAGCGCGATGCCGAACGGGACCGGACGGGATGTGAATACACCAGGGCCGTCCGCGCGCAAGCGCGGCGACAGCACCTTGTCCATTATCGTGCCCTGCTTCAACGAGGCGAAGAATTTGCCCGGCGTCCATGCCCGGCTGGTGCTGACGGCGCAGGAATTGCGGGCCAGGCACGGATTGCAGGTCGAAGTCGTCTATATCGACGACGGCTCGCGCGACAACACCTATGCGATCGCCTGCGGCCTGCCGGCGGCCGGGCTCGATGTGCAGGTGCTGTCGCTGTCGCGCAATTTCGGCAAGGAAGCCGCGCTGACCGCAGGCCTGCATCATGCCCGCAACGGCGCACTCCTGTTCATGGATGGCGACGGCCAGCATTCGCCCGACCTGATCGAGCGCCTCGTCTCGCATTGGCTGGATGACGGCTATGACGTGATCTACACCGCCAAGGCCCATCGCAATGCCGAGCCGCTGTCGCGACGGATGATGGCGAAAGTGTTCTATGCGCTGATCAATTTCCGCGCCCGCTACAAGCTGCCGGAAGATGCCGGCGATTTCCGCCTGCTGTCGCCGCGCGCCGCCAATGCCTTGCGGCAGATGCCGGAACGCAACCGCTTCTTCAAGGGCATGGCAAGCTGGATCGGCTTCCGCCAGAAGCGTGTCGATTACGAACCGGCCGTGCGCGAACACGGCAAGACGAGCTGGAATGTCGCATCGCTGATCGGCTTGTCGATCGAAGGACTGACATCCTTCTCGGTCGCGCCGCTGCGGGTTGCGAGTCTGCTGGGTCTCATCCTTGCGACCGTGGCTTTGATCTTCGGCCTGTCGATCCTTTACGAGACACTGATCTACGGCAAGTCCGTTCCCGGTTATCCATCGATGGTTGTCGGCCTGATGGTGCTGGGCGGCGTGCAACTCATCATGATCGGCGTGATGGGTGAATATATCGGCAAGATCCTGTCCGAACAGAAAGCGCGGCCGGTCTATTTCATCGCCGATCAGCACATGCGAAACGCCGAAGAGACATCGCGAGATAACGCGACACAGCGGCACGCGCAGCCGGACGCGGCCGAATAACGGGACAAAGATGGCAGAGCTTCGCCGCATCGTCCTGTGTGCCGACGATTATGGCCTGTCGCCCGGCGTCAACACGGCGATCCGTGATCTCCTGGCGCGGGGGCGCATCAATGCAACATCGGCGATGATGGTGACACCGGCGATCGATCGCACCGAGGCGAATGCGCTTGCTGCGATCAAGGCAGAGCAGCCGCATATCGCCATCGGTCTGCATGTGACGCTGACGGCGCCGTTCCGGCCGTTGACGAAGGATTATACGCCGCTGCGCGACGGTGCCTTCCTCTCAATCGGACAGACGCTCGGGTTGGCGATGCTGCGGCAATTAAAACCCGAGCTGATCGCCGCAGAAATCCGCGCACAGGTGGACAAGTTCATCGCCACCTTTGGTTCTCCGCCGGATTATCTCGATGGCCATCAGCATGTGCAGATTTTTCCGCAGGTGCGCGACGCATTGCTGGAGGTCGTTGCCAAGGACCTGCCGAACGCCTGGGTGCGGCAATGCGGGCGCGTGACGCCGCTGTCCTCGCGCCTCGCCGACCGCAAGGGCCTGCTGCTCGATCTTCTCAGCGCCGGCTTTCGCGCGCGCGCGGCACGTCTTGGCGTGCGGACCAATCCGGCCTTTGCCGGCAGCTATGATTTCCGGTCCGCCCCCGACTTCGGGACCCTGTTTCCGCAATTCCTGAGGGGCCTGCCAGCCGGCAGCGTGGTGATGTGCCATCCCGGCTTTGTCGACGACACGTTGCGGCGGCTCGATCCGCTGACCGATCTGCGGGAAAAGGAATACGCCTTTTTTGCAGCCGAAACCTTTCCAAAAATTATGGCTGAAAGCCGCGTCACGTTGGCGTGACCTCTCCCCACTAGCATTTGTCCACCCTACATCTTCGCCAACCAGAGGGAGGCTACCCATGACACCACAGGAACGCAGGCTGGTTGAAGAACTCTTCGAGAAGCTTGCGACGCTGGAAACACAACCGCGCGAAGCCGATGCCGAGCAGGCCATCATGGCCGGCTTGCGCAAGGCGCCGAATGCGACCTACGCACTGGTGCAAACCGTGCTGTTGCAGGATGAGGCTCTTCGCCGGGCCAGCGAACGCATCAACGAACTGGAAAGCGCGCAGGCAGAACAGCCGCAGCAGGGCGGCGGCTTCCTCGATTCGATGCGCGACACCTTGTTCGGCGGCGGCAGCCGTCCGCGCAGTTCGGTGCCGCCCGTCGGCGGCGGTGACCGGCCGATGGGCCTGCCGCCCGGCTATCGCGGCGATAATCCCTCCACAGCCGGCGGCTATCCCGGCGCCGGCGCTCCGCCACAGGGCGGCTTTCCGCCGCAACAACCCGCGCCGCAGCAAGGTGGCGGATCGTTCCTTGGTACGGCTGCCGCGGCGGCTGTCGGCACCATCGGCGGCGCGATGCTGATGAACAGCCTTGGCGGCCTGTTCGGACACAAGCCGGGCGGCACGGCGACCAGCGCGGCCGATCTCGGCGGTTCGAAGGATGCGAGCCCCTGGGGCAGCAGCGGCGATGCCTCGCAGAGCGATCTGGCGAAGCAGGCCGGCCTCGATAACGTCGGCCAGTCAGGCGCGAGCGATCGCGCCGGGTTCGGCAACCAGCAGGGCCAGGATCAAGGTCAGGATCAAGGCTACGATCCGGGTTACGACAACCCCGACGATGGCTATGACGACATGGAC
>JAEXXW010000458.1 GCA_023405565.1 Pseudomonadota bacterium | reverse complement strand
CAGGTTGCACCGAGACCTATCAACACTCGCCCCAGCATATTGTGTCAATGCCGGATGAAGCCCGGCCGGCATGGAGACTGGGCTGCGCGCAGAACGCGACGGCCAATCAGGGTTGCGACTGCGCCTTCGGCAATACGAATATTTGTCCCGGATAAATCAGATCAGGGTCACGGATCTGATTGCGGTTGGCGCCGTAAATCACTGTGTAACGCCCACCATTGCCATAGGAAGCCTGACTGATACGCCAGAGATTATCGCCACGAACGACCACCTTCGTATCGATATTCGGCACGACGACAGCGTCACGCCGATTGGTGGAGCCGGTCGCAGCCTGCGGCATCGCATCGTCCGGCGCACGCGGCTCGGACACAACGTCGCTCGCCACTGCCGATTTTTCGGAAGACAACCCCGCCCGCACATTTGCATTCTCTCGCCCGGCCGCCACAGGCGTGTTGAATGGCACTTCGGCCCGTGACAACACTTTGCCCGACGGGTCTACCTGCTCCAGCCTGACGCGATATTCACCCGCCTTCACACCACTGCGGATAGAAAACTCGATGCGTCCATCCGCCGATGCCGTGCCCATCGCGATATAGGCATCGTTCAGATAGAGCCTGACACTCGCGCCGGGCGCGGACATGCCGGAGACATAGAGATTGCCGCCGCCCTCCGCCTCCACAGCATCCACACGGATATTGGCAGAGACCTTCACGTCAGGTTTTGACAGCACGACGGCAGGCGCCCCCGGCGCCACGAGCGCGACGACCGGCTTGTCTTCCTTCGCAGCATTCAGCATCACGGCGACAGAAGTCTCGGACTTCACCACTTTGCCGTCAGCCTCTGTCACGCGTAACGCGAGGTCGTAACTTCCGGGCGGCAGCCGCTTCGGAACGAAAACAAAGGAGCCGGACGAATCCGCCACGGTCCGATCATGGACCTCACCATCCCGCAGGAGCTCCACCGAAACGCCAGGCGCCGCCCGCCCTGCGATGACGGCATCGCCGTTAGGTTCTATGCGCGCGATATCAAATGTGGGGCCGGCGGCTGCACGCTCGCCCCTGGGTGAGCCGAGCTGATCGCCAAGCCCCTTGAGGGTCTCGGTTGCCGCCACGATCGCGGCCGAGGCAGACTTGTCAGGAGACGCTGCCGGCACATGTCGCTCGGCTTCGACAACCGCCGTCTCGCGAGAGGCGAGCGCCGGCTCCTTTCCAAGGCGGCCTGAATTCATCAGCCACCAGGCGACAGCACCAATGCCCAGAAGCACCATTGCAAGCAAGAGGAGCATAACTCGCATTGAACGCCCAATTTTCATCGCGAGAGCCCCTGCCTACGCTGACTTGCCCAATATTCTCTGGAGCAATCCTGTGAATACCCATGCCCATGATTGATCCAATACGGGCCCTTGTCGAGTGGCCCTGAGAATTACTTTCCGATCAAGCCTGCCTGTAGCCTCAGGCGATCAGGCCTGCGACATTTCTTCCAGCCCCCGCCCTTCCGGAATGTCACGGATATCAGCCGCAAGGACGGCTGTGATGGTTGCACCCAAGGCGCTGACAACCGCCATCAACGCCAGCACGCCGGCAACGCCGGCAAATTCCTTCACCTGCGGCAGCGTGAAAATGCCCAATGTCGCACCGGCCTTGGCGGTCGCTGCAGCAAACCCGCTGGCCGAGGCGCGTATGCCGGTCGGAAACAGCTCAGGCGCCAGCGTGAAGGTCGTTGCATTCGGCCCCGCATTCATCGCGAGGTTGAACAGGATAAAGCCGGCAAAAACGAGCGCAATGTGCGCGGCCTCGCCGCCGCCGGCAAGGACGGAGAAAAGCAGCAACAGCATGCCCATGGCCATGCCGGAAAATCCCGCGATCTGCATGTGAATACGACCAAAGCGCGGCACAGCCCAAAGCCCGATCAGAAATCCAACGAACAGAAATACGTCAATCGCCGCACTGCCCTCGGCCGCGACGAAGTTGGCGGCAAGCGGTCCGCTCGCGTGCGACGACAGATGGATGGCACCGAGAATGACGGGTGTGAACAAGCCAATCCCGTAGGTCGCAATATCCATCAGGAACCACGGCACCGATGCCAGCAAGGTTCTTTTGCGATAAGCACGAGAAAATAGATCCGCCATGCTGTGCCGCGGCGGCGTGATTGACGACGTCGCCACCGGCGGCAGATCAGCATGCGGCACAAGCCGGACTGTGGCTGGCTCTCGCCCATGCTGCATCAGCCAGCGCGGACTTTCCGGCAACCACAGGCGTCCGAGACAAAACAGCAACGCGCCCGCGCCCGTGGTCGCGAGGATCGGCCGCCAATCGATCGGACTGCCGAAGAATTTCAGAACGGTCAGCGTCACCGCGGCCGCAATCAGCATTCCGACCGATTGCAACGCGATGGTGGCCACCATCATGCGGCTTCGTTCGCGCTTCGGCATCGTTTCGGAGACATACGAGGCGCTGACCGGGAAATCGATACCAATGCCGATGCCGACGAGAAACTGACCAGCCAAGATCCAAGCCGGGTCTCGCGCGATGGCGCTCAGGAACGCGCCGCAAGCAAGAACCGCCATATCGATAAGAAGCGCGGGCCTGCGGCCAAAACGATCAGCCGCCGGCCCCCCAAACGCCGCACCGAAGGCTGCGCCCAGCACCAATGCCGATCCGATCAGCCCCACCATCAATGGGCCGAGTTCGAAGCGGCTGGTGATCAGCGGCATCGCCACGCCGAGTGAAAAAATCGAATAGCCGTCGAGCAGCGTTCCGCCGCTGGCCAGAAACCACGCCAGATAATGGCGCGGTCCCATCCATGCTGTATCGAGTGATACGAGATGGGCCTGAACCCGTTGGGTTTGCACGCCGTCGGGCATTCCTATTTCCCGCCCGCTTTCCCGCCCTTGCTCTGGCTATGATAGAGCCGCCTGATCTCCTTGAGGTCGACCGTTGGCTTCGGCAATGTCAGATTCATATCCTCCATCGTATCGGCGATGATCTGCGACACGGCGAGATTGCGGAACCATTTGTGGTTCGACGGGATCGCATACCACGGCGCATGTCGCTTGGAGCAACGCGACAGCGCGTCTTCAAACGCGGTGATATAATCGCGCCAGTAGTTGCGCTCGGTATAGTCGGAATCGCTGATCTTCCATTGCCGCTGCGGATCGTCGAGCCGCTCCTTGAAGCGGGCGAGCTGCTCGTCCTTTGAAATATAGAGAAAGAATTTGAGGATGGTTGTGTTGTTGTCCTCGTGCAGCAGCTTTTCCCAGTCATTGATGAAATCGTAGCGCGCCTGCCAGACATGCTTGGGCACCTGCTTGTGCACGCGCTCGACCAGCACATCCTCATAATGCGAGCGGTTGAACACGGCGACCTCACCCCTCCCCGGCGCATGCGGATGAATGCGCCAGAGAAAGTCATGATCCTTTTC
>JAEXXW010000383.1 GCA_023405565.1 Pseudomonadota bacterium | reverse complement strand
GGGTCAAGGTGTACGAGCTTGGACAGTGCGATGAGAAGACTTTTCCTGCAAAAGGTCAATTTTGCAGTTATTCGTTCCGGATAAACGCGGCTTTGCAGCGGTATTCCTGTTAATTGTTATCGTCGCGTTCGGATCGTTGCGTTGCATCGGTCGTGCCGCCCGCCATCGTCTGCCGCTGCAGCGACATACGCTGGATACCCTTTCCGAGCAGCGGTGCGCGCTTTGAAGAAAGGGTGCGCGAATTGACGCCCATCCAGGAAATTTCCGACGAGAGCCGGCCATACTCGATCTTCGGACAGCGGTTCATCACGACCTTCATGCCGTTCGCTTCGGCTAGTGCGGCGGCTTCGTCGTTGCGGATGCCGAGCTGCATCCAGATCACTTGCGGCTTGGGTGACAGCGCGATCGCTTCCTGCACAACGCCGAGTGCGTGTTCCGAACTGCGGAAGATGTCCACCAGGTCGACTGGTTCGGGGATGTCCGACAGTTTCGCATAGACAAGCTGACCCAGCAGCTCCTTGCCGGCCTGGCCGGGATTGACCGGGATCATGCGATAGCCGCGCTCCAGCAGATATTTGAACGCGAAATAGCTCGGCCGGTTGGTTTTGGGTGACACACCGACCATCGCGATGGTCTTCACGGTGTTGAGGATGCCGCGAATGTAGGTGTCGTTATAGCTGTCGTGGTTCATTGAAAGGACTTTCCTGAAATCCCTATTTAGAAATTTCGGAGCAGACTGCAAAGCTGAAAGAGGTGGGCGGTGAAAACGCCCTTTGGCGGGTCAGCGATCGTCCCAGTTGGGCTCACGCTTTTCGACAAAGGCGCAGATGCCTTCATGGGCGTCTCGGGTCATCATATTCTCGGTCATGACTTCGGACGCGTATGCATAGGCGTCTGCGAGGCTGAGCTCTGCCTGACGATAGAAGGCACTCTTGCCGATCTTCACCGTGGCCTTCGATTTCGACGCGATCTTTTTCGCAAGGGCAAAGGCTTCATCGCGCTCGCTGCCGGCCGGCACGACGCGATTCACGAGACCGATGCGCGCTGCCTCGTCGGCCGAGACCGGTTCGCCGGTCAGCAGCATATGCATCGCATTCTTGCGCGGCACATTGCGGGTGAGGGCGACCATCGGCGTCGAACAGAACAGTCCGATATCGACGCCCGGCGTTGCGAATCTCGCGTTGTCGGATGCCACCGCAAGATCGCAGGTCGCGACAAGCTGACAACCGGCCGCGGTCGCGACGCCGGAAACGGCAGCGATGACTGGTTGTGGCAGCGCGACGATCTTCTGCATCATGGCGCTGCAGCTTGTCATGATGTGACGGAAGTAGGCTTCGCCGCCATCCGCATCGCTTCGCCGCGCCGTCAATTCCTTCAAATCGTGTCCTGCGCTGAAGGCGGGACCATTGGCGGCGATCACCACCACGCGAATGATGCTGTCTTGCGCGATGGTTTCGAACGTCATGCTCAGCGCATTGATCAGGGCTTCGGACAGGCTGTTGCGCGCAGCCGGGCGATTGAGTGTCAGAACTGCGATGTTGTCGCGGTCCTCACGGAGCAGGACGTCCGCGGCCGCTTGCGTGCCGGATTTGGCATGGAGATTCATTGTGGATGCCTTTGCATCAAGTCATTTGCATTGTATCCGTCCAGCAGCGGCATGCGAAGGGCGGGGCAACGAGACCACCCATGACGAAACCGATCACGGTTCCTCGAATGACCAAGGCGGAGCTGGAAGCCTTCCTTGCCCGGGAGTTTCCGCAGGCGTTCCATGCGGGAAGCGGTCTTGCGTTGGAACGCATCGACTATGGCGATTGCCGGGTGCGGCTTGCTTACAATGACAGGTATATCCGTCCGGGCGGTACCATCTCCGGGCCGACCATGATGATGCTGGCCGACTTCGCGCTCTATGTGGCGATCCTGTCGGCGATCGGACCCGTGGCCCTGGCCGTCACCACCAACTTCAACATCAATTTCCTGCGCCGGCCGGAGCCAAGGGACCTCCTGGCTGACGCGCGGATCATGAAACTGGGCAGGCGGCTGGCTGTGATGGAAGTGACCCTTTATTCGGACGGGGGCGAGGACCCGGTTGCGCACGTCACCTCAACCTATTCAATTCCCCCGAATTCCGACGCTTAAGCGCAGGTAATATAAAACCTATTTTTCAAGCTATTGTTTTTGCTTAGGTATTTTCACCAAAATCGCATTGACAAAATACCGTCCTGCTTTAGAGAAACGCGCCAACGCAACTCTCCGGACAATTCGTCATGAGCACCTATTCGGCGACCCCCGCCGACATCGAAAAGAAATGGATCGTCATCGACGCGACCGGCCTCGTGGTCGGCCGTCTGGCAACGATCGTGGCCATGCGCCTGCGCGGCAAGCACAAGCCGACCTTCACCCCGCACATGGATGATGGCGACAATGTCATCGTCATCAATGCGGCCAAGGTCGTGTTCACTGGCCGCAAGCGCGACCAGAAGATGTACTACCACCACACCGGCTTCATCGGTGGCATCAAGGAACGTTCGGCGAAGTCGATCTTCGAAGGCCGCTTTCCGGAGCGCATCGTTGAAAAGGCTGTGGAGCGTATGGTCCCGCGTGGCCCGCTCGGCCGCAAGCAGATGAGCAATCTGCGCGTTTATCCGGGTGCTGAGCATCCGCATGAAGCCCAGAAGCCCGAGGCGCTCGATGTCGGCGCCATGAACCGCAAGAACAAGGCAGCCTGATCATGGCCGAATCCGTTTCATCGCTTGAAGGTCTGTCTTCGTTGAAGTCGCAGGCTGTTGCTGAACAGCCCAAGCACGTTCAGAAGCTTGATGCGCAAGGCCGCGCTTACGCCACTGGCAAGCGCAAGAACGCCGTCGCGCGCGTGTGGATCAAGCCGGGCTCCGGCAAGATCATCGTCAACACCCGTCCGGTCGAAGTTTTCTTCGCCCGTCCGGTTCTGCGCATGCTGATCCAGCAGCCGATCGTCGCCGCCAATCGCAGCGGCCAATATGACGTCATCTGCACGGTCTCGGGCGGCGGTCTGTCGGGGCAGGCGGGTGCCGTGCGCCACGGTATCTCGAAGGCGCTGACCTATTTCGAGCCGGATCTGCGTTCGCCGCTGAAGCGCGGTGGCTTCCTCACCCGCGATCCGCGCGTTGTCGAACGCAAGAAGTACGGTCGCGCGAAAGCCCGTCGGTCGTTCCAGTTCTCGAAGCGCTAATCGCTTTCGAGTCGCTTTTCACTCAAAAGCGAACAAAAATTGTTTTGAAAAAGGGGCCGTTTGGCCCCTTTTTTGTTGGCGTTTTTCCGGAAAATGCGGGGGCCGCCGGAAAGCATTCCACAACAGACGCTGGTCTATCCTCAAGACCGTTCGGTAACACCTCCCGACAACAGCAAATAACGCATTCTTACACCGGCGCTTTCGCGGCGACGGCCCCGCTATGTCTATTGAGGATATCTATGTCGATCGATATTCCGACCCTCTTTCTCGTTTCGACATTTGTGACGAGTTTGCTTGGCATCCTGCTCCTCGTCCTGTGGCTTCAGGATCGTTCGGCCCGCGCGCTTGGCTACTGGGCCGCCGCGTATCTTATTGGCGGGATCGCTGTTGCGTTGTGGCTGGTGATGCCTGAGCAATTGCCGGAGAGTCGTTTCGATATTGCCAGCACCTTGCTGTTTCTCTGCTGCGGCCTGATCTGGAGTGGCGCCCGCATATTCCATGGACGCAATATTATGGTGTTTGCCACCGGTTCGGGCGCGTTCGTATGGCTGATTGCAAGTCAGATACCGCAGATCATCGAATCCGACAGCGCGCGGGTGGTCGTCTCATCGATCATCATCGCGAGCTACGCGGTGCTGACGGCGAGTGAGCTTCAGCGCGAACGTCGCAGGACCAGGTCCAAAGCGCCTCAATTGGTCCTGCCGCTCTTGCACGGTTTGATCTTTCTGTCGCCGATCCTGACGACGTCGGTCTTCGCCGGGGAGCCGATGGATCATGTCAGATGGTTTCCGCTCTTTACGCTGCTGATGCTGCT
>JAEXXW010000208.1 GCA_023405565.1 Pseudomonadota bacterium | reverse complement strand
GCATCTTCCTGCCGGTCCTCAACTTCGGGCCCACCTCGTCGAGCATCGCCTGCATGATGCTCGGTACTCCGGCCATCACGATCACATTGCCGATCCAGAAGCCGGGCGCCAGCGAGACCTTGTTGGTGACGAGCTCAGCACCATCCGGAATGCGGGTCATGCGCATGCGCGCTTCGTTCTAATCGGGACCTTGGAAACGCTGTTTCAGCAGCGCGACGGCGCGCGGGTCATAATCGATCGACACGCCAAACGCCTTGGCCACGCTGTCGGCGGTGATGTCATCATGGGTCGGACCGATTCCGCCCGTGGTGAAGACGTAAGTGTAACGGTGCCGCAGCGCATTCAGCGCGTCGACGATTTCATCCTCCACATCCGGCACCACACGGACCTCACGCAGATCCACGCCGATCGCCGTGAGATACTCGGCAATATAGCCGATATTCTTGTCCTTGGTCCGGCCGGACAGGATTTCGTCGCCGATGACAAGGATGGCGGCTGTGACGGTCTGTTCGGTGCTCATGTCGGTCGTCTATCCATTCCTGACTGACTTGGTACCCCGCGATCTCGTCCGGCTCAAGCCGATGATCGAAAAGCAGCCAGTCATCCCCATCCCCGCACAAAGGCTAGGCATAAAACCGGTGGGCGACGCACAAATCCGGACTTCCCTCCGAGCGGAACTGGCGCGAAGCTTGCAGCGTTAGGAAGTGCTGCTGGGAAGGACGCTGGGGGGACATGCCGGTCGCGTTCGACGAGATGAATGGGTTGGACGGTCACATCAGGCCGGCCTATACGCAACTGTCGGCCTGGCTTTCAGAAGTCCGGCCCGACGTCCTCGATTACAGGCGGCGCGAAGCCGAACTCCTTTTTCGACGCATCGGCATCACCTTTGCGGTTTACGGCGAAGCCGACGCGCAGGAGCGCCTGATCCCCTTCGATGTCATCCCCCGCATTCTGTCGGGACAGGAATGGCGCACGCTGCAGCGCGGCCTCGAACAGCGCGTGAAGGCCATCAATGCCTACATCAAGGACATCTACGGCAAGCGCGAATGCCTTCGCGCCGGCGTCGTACCGGAGGATCTGGTGTTCCAGAACCCGGTCTTCCGACCCGAAATGAACGGGCAAAAAGTGCCGCATGACATTTATGTCCATGTCGCCGGCATCGATGTGGTGCGGGTCGACGCCGACACGTTCTATGTGCTCGAGGACAATGCGCGCACGCCGTCCGGTGTGTCCTACATGCTGGAAAACCGGGAAATCATGCTACGGCTGTTTCCCGAATTGTTTTCGCGCCACCGCGTCGCGCCGGTCGATAATTACCCTGACGAACTCTTGGCCACATTACAGTCGGTCGCGCCAAACGGCGCTCCGGCCGAACCGAACGTGGTGCTGCTCACACCCGGCGTCTACAACTCGGCTTATTACGAACACTCGTTCCTGGCCGACAAGATCGGTATCGAGCTGGTCGAAGGTCGCGACCTCTTGGTCAAGGGCGAGACGGTCTATATGCGCACGACGCAAGGACCGAAGCGCGTCGATGTCATCTATCGTCGCATCGACGATGACTTCCTCGATCCCCTCGCCTTCCGCCCCGATTCCGCGCTCGGCGTGCCCGGCCTGATGGCCGCCTATCAGGCGGGCAATGTCACGCTGGCAAACGCGGTCGGCACCGGCGTTGCCGACGACAAGGCGGTCTACAGCTACATGCCCGACATCGTGAAATTCTTCCTGGGTGAAGAGCCGATCTTGAAGAACGTCCCGACCTGGCGCTGCCGGGAGGAAGAACACCTTGCCTATGTGCTCGACAATATCGAGCAACTCGTCGTCAAGGAGGTTCATGGCTCCGGCGGCTATGGCATGCTGATCGGCCCGTCCGCTGACAAGGCCACCATCAACGCCTTCCGTTCGAAACTGAAATCAACGCCACGGAACTTCATCGCGCAGCCAACGCTCGCTTTGTCCACCTGTCCCACCTATGTCGACAGTGGTGTCGCACCCCGCCACGTCGATTTGCGGCCGTTCGTTCTGACCGGTCGCGACAAGGTCCGCATCGTGCCAGGCGGGCTGACACGTGTTGCAATGAAGGCCGGCTCCCTGGTCGTGAATTCGAGCCAGGGGGGCGGCACCAAAGACACCTGGGTATTGGACGGCTGATGCTCTCGCGAACCGCAGACAACCTTTACTGGCTGGCGCGTTACGTCGAACGCGCCGAATATCTGGCACGCATTCTCGAAGCCACACAGCGGCTGACATCCCTGCCAATCGCCTATATCCGCGAGAGCAATGAGTGGGAATCGGCGGTCGCGACCGCTGGCTGCGCGCATGCTTTCTTCGAAATCTATGACGAGGCCAACGAGGAAAACGTCACGGATTTCCTGGCCTTCTCGACCGAGAACCCGTCATCCATCCGCTCCTGTTTCGAGGTTGCGCGCACCAATGCGCGGGCGGTCCGCACCGCACTGACAGTCGAGATGTGGGATGCGATCAATGGCACCTGGCTCGAACTCAAACGCTACGGCAATGGCCCGACCTCGCGCGAGGAATTGTCACGCTTTCTGCGCTGGGTTCAGGAATCCTCGCTGCGTTTCGACGGCTCGGCCTATCGAACCATGCTCCGTAACGATGCCTATTGGTTCACCCGGCTTGGCGTTTATCTCGAGCGCGCCGATAACACGGCCCGGATCCTCGACGTCAAATATCATCTGCTGCTGCCTGCGCAGGAGCAGGTTGGCGGCCCGCTCGACTATTTCCAGTGGGCGGCGATCCTGCGCTCGGTCTCCGCGCTGACCTCCTATCATTGGGTCTATCGCGAGAGCCTGAAGCCCTGGCACGTCGCCGACCTGCTGATCCTGAAGGACGAAATGCCGCGCTCGCTGGCGAGTTGCTACGAGAATGTCGTCCGCTATCTCGACGATATCGCGGCCGCCTATGGCCGGCAGGGCCCCTCGCAACGACTTGCCCGCGGCGTCCGGACACGGCTGCAGAACGCCAAAATGGAAGACATTTTCCAGAACGGCCTGCACGAATTCATTCAGGAATTCATCGCCGACAACAACCGCATCGGCGGCACGATCACCCAGCAATATCTGGCATAATGGCCCGCCGCCGGGGCCGCCGACGCCATCCGGCGCTTGCCTTTGCGCGGCGATAGCGCCAGCATCGGCCTGAACATGCGAATTCACATCCTGCACGATACCATCTACCGCTACGCGCAGCCGGCATCGGGCGTTATTCAGACGCTCCGGCTGACGCCGCGCAATCATGACGGCCAGTACATCATCAACTGGCGGGTCGATATCTCCGCCGATTGTCCGCTGGCCAGCCACATCGATGCCTTCGGCAACACCACCCACACTTTCACGGCCGATGGCCCGCTGGACGAGCTTGTCGTCCATGTCGAGGGCGTGGCAGAGGTCGAGGACACCCATGGCATCGTGCGAGGGACCGTCGAACGATTTCCGCCCTCCCTCTTCCTGCGCGAAACGGATCTGACGCAGGCTGACGATGCCATACGCAGCTTTGCTGCCGATTTTTCCGAGCGCGAGGGCCGGCTGGCTCTCCTTCACAATATGATGGGAACGCTCCACCGCGAGATCGTTTTCGACCCCGATCCGACGCACGCCGCGACGACTGCGCCGGAGGCCTTCGCCCTCAAACGCGGAGTCTGTCAGGATATCAGCCACGTCTTCATCGCCGCAGCGCGCAGCCTCGGCATCCCGGCGCGTTACGTCTCCGGCTATTTCCGGCGTGCCGATGGCGTGATCGAGCAGGAAGCCGGACATGCCTGGACCGAGGCCTTCATTCCCGACCTCGGCTGGGTCGCCTTCGACCCCACCAACGGTATCAGCGCAACCGACGCGCATCTGCGGGTTGCGGTCGGGCTTGACTATCTGAGTGCGGCCCCCGTCCGCGGTACACGCTATGGCGGCGGCGGCGAAGGCCTCACGGTCCAGATCCGGGTCGACCAGACCATGCGTCAGTCTCAGAGCTAGCCAGCGGCCTGACGCTTCCGCCGCATTCCCCTTTTTCAATCCCGCGGAATGGGGATAATGCGCCCGCGGCGGGGCTGTCCCGTCCGCCGGACGGATACTTGTTTCAATGACCTATTGCTGTGGAATTCTGGTCCGCGAGGGCCTCGTGATGATCGCGGATACCCGGACCAATGCCGGGCTCGACAATGTATCGACCTTTCGCAAGCTGCATGTATTCAAGCAGCCGGGCGAACGCATCATGGCCATTGCCTCCTCCGGCAACCTGTCGCTCAGCCAGTCCGTTGTTTCCACCATGATCGAGGGAATCGAAAACAAGGAAACCGGTGAGCGTGAAACGCTCATGAACGCGCCGACCATGTTTCAGGCCGCGCAGCGTATCGGCCGTGCGGTCCGTCTGATCCACGCCAATGAAGGTAACGCGCTGGAAGCATCGGACGTCAAATTCGACGTGTCATTCCTGTTCGGCGGCCAGATCAAGGGCGAACGCATGCGCCTGTTCATGATCTACTCGGCCGGCAATTTCATCGAATGCACAACCGACACACCCTATCTGCAGATCGGTGAGCACAAATACGGCAAGCCGGTTCTCGATCGCGCGGTGACATATGGTGTGGATCTCTATGACGCCTTGAAGATCGGGCTGATCTCGATGGACTCGACCATGCGCTCCAACCTTGGTGTCGGCATGCCGATCGATATCCTCGTGGCGCGGCGTGATGTCTGCGACGCGGAGTTATCGTACCGGATCGAACCCGGCGAACCTTATTTTCATGATTTGCGGGAACGATGGTCTGCTGCGCTCCGCGCTGCCCATAACGCGATCCCGCGTCCGCCCTATGCCGGCGCGAGCTAGGTCTTTTACGCTTCTTTAATTATAAAATGTAAAAGGTAGGCTGCATACGCTTAACCGCGTACCTGCACATCATCGGCAAGTGAATGGCAAGTTTTGTCCCATAATTTTTTGCCGTCCATGTCCGGCATTTAGGGGCAAATTGTGGTGGCCGAAACGAATGCGCGTTTGGCCGAGAAATGCGCGAAGGTCAGTTGGGATCGCGCCCGGCTCAGCGTTGTCGTTCCGATCAGTGTGATCGTCGCGGTCGCAATCATTTGCATCGTTTTTGCCGTGATGACGTCTGCCAAGCGCGCCGACGAAGTTGCGCTCGATCATGAAAAGCGTCTGTTTTCACGCGCCATGGTCAACTACGGCAACCGGATCCTGCGCGAACTGGAAAGCGTCGCCTCGAACGAAGAAGCCCTCCGGCGCATCCGCGAGCAATTCGACCACGACTGGTTACACAACCGTGTCGGTCTGTGGCTTCGCAACTCGTTTGACCATGATTTTGTCTTCGTCGCCGACGAAAACAACAAGCTTGTCTATGCCCTGCTCGGCCGCAATAGCGTCGAACCGAAATGGTTCAACTCGATCATGCCGGAACTGGCACCGACACTGGACTACATCCGGGGGACACGAACTGACGGGCATCTCGACGGAGCCATCCGAATTTCGGAACCACGCCGTCCGGCCGATGTTCAGCAACCCAATCGCGCCACACTGATTCAGCGTTTCCTCGGCCGGCCGGCGGCGGTCGCAGCGGTCCTTGTTGCTCCGACGGAGCAGATTGCCGGCAAGGAGGGCGGTGTTTCTCCGGTGGCAATGTCGGTCAAGTTCATCGACGAAAGCGTTCTATCGGAAATCGCCGGACGGCTGCAGTTGCAAAACCTCCGCCTGCTCGACAGGGATACAGCATCGGAAGGGGAATACCTTTACGAGTTGAAGGACGATGCCGGTGCACCGGTTATGCAGCTTGCCTGGACTCCGAAAAAGCCGGGCATCGAGATTATCACGAGCGTTATCCCGTTCATTGCCATCGCCTTTGCCGGCTTCGGTCTGCTGGCGGCTTTGATTCACGGCTACATGCGCCGCACGGCCGCAACGATTGCCCAGGGTGAACAGCGGCTCCGCTATCTTGCCCTGCATGATCCGCTTTGTGGTCTGCCGAATCGCAATTATTTCGGCGAGCGCCTTCAGGACGTGATCAGAGTCGTCCATCTCGGCGGGCCGTCGGCGGCCGTTCTCTACATTGATCTCGATCACTTCAAGGACGTGAACGATACGCTCGGCCATCCGGTTGGCGATGAATTGATCCGAAGCGTGACGTCCCGTTTGTCCGGTTTACTACGCCCTGAAGATCTGGTGAGCCGTCTCGGCGGCGACGAGTTCGCGGTCATCGTGACCGGCAGCACCGATACGGCCAGCCTGCAGCGGATCGCCGACAGGATCATCGGCGCCATCTGCGCGCCTTATTCAGTCAACGGGCACAACATCATCATCGGCGCGAGCATCGGCATCGCCATCATCGATCACCGCTTCAGCGGCGACACCTCCGACGTCATGCGCTATGCCGATATGGCGCTGTATCGCGCGAAAAATGAAGGCCGGAACCGCGCCTGCATTTACGATGCGGCGATGGACGCGGATCTGTCCGAACGCAAGCAGCTTGAGCATGATTTGCGCGAAGCCATCGCCAACGATCAGCTGCGGCTCGTCTATCAGCCGATCGTCAATGGCAGCGGCGACACCATCCTTGGCGTCGAAGCCCTGACACGCTGGACCCATCCGACACGCGGCGACATAGAGCCCTCGCAATTCATTCCCGTCGCTGAACATTCCGGCCTCATCATCAAGCTCGGCGAATGGGTGTTGCGGCGCGCCTGCAGCGAGGGCAAGGAATGGCCGGGTCTTTTCATGTCGGTCAACGTCTCAGCGTTGCAATTCCGGCAACCCGATTTCGTGGACGTCGTCGAGCGCATTCTGCGCGAGACCGACTTTGCCGCGTCCCATCTCGAACTCGAGATTACCGAGAGCACGCTGATCGGCAATGTCGATAACGCCGAGACAGCGATGCAACGTCTCAAGAATATCGGCCTGCGGCTCGCACTTGATGATTTCGGCACCGGCTACTCATCGCTTGCCTATTTGCGGCGCTTTCCCTTCGACAAGCTGAAAATCGACAAGAGCTTCGTCCGCTCGATCGAGCGTTCGGCAGATGCCGCTGCCATCGTTCATGCCATCGTCGGTCTTGGCCGCGGTCTCGGCATGAAGGTGACGGCAGAAGGTGTGGAAACGGCCGAACAGCAGCTTTTCCTGCGGGCGGCCGGCGTCCATTCCATGCAGGGCTATCGTTTTGGCCGGCCTGGTTCGCCCAATATCATTTCGGCCCGGCTCGCCATGCCGGGTTCTCATCGCAGCATCACTAAAGACGCGGCAGCCCTCGCAAGCTGACGAGCGGCTCTTGTTCCCGATTCTTCCTTGGGACAATGCCCACCATCTGCCAGCCAATGCGCGATCGGCAATGGCGGGCGATCGGCTTTGTGTTAAATCGCGCACCAACTTATTGTCAGGGCGTATAGCCTGATCGGCTGGGTAATTTCACTCCACCGGGGCATGCGCTAGGGTGACTGCTCGCGCAGGTGAACAGTCAGAATATGGGGAGAGCAGGAATGGCGGCGAAGGTTGCGCTGGTGACAGGTGCTGGTTCGGGCATCGGACGGGCGTCTGCACTGGCGCTGATGAAAGATGGCTTTGACATGGTGCTGGCCGGCCGCCGCAAGGAGCCGCTCGACGAGGTGGCGCGGGAAGGCGCGGCGTTGGGGCGCAAGACGCTGGCCGTGCCGACCGATCTCTCCGATCCCGCACAGATCAAGGCATTGTTTGCAAAAGTCGTGGATGCCTTCGGACGCCTCGATCTTCTGTTCAATAATGCAGGCATCGGAGCGCCTGCCGTCCCGTTGGAAGATCTCCCTTTCGACACGTGGCAGTCCGTCGTAGCCACCAACCTCACCGGCCCCTTCCTGTGCACGCAGGAGGCCTTCAAGATCATGAAGGCGCAGAACCCGCGCGGCGGCCGTATCATCAATAACGGCTCGATTTCGGCCCACACGCCGCGCCCATTCACCGTCGCCTATACGGCAACCAAACATGCGATTACCGGCCTGACCAAATCGACCGCTCTCGACGGCCGCGCCTATGATATCGCCTGCGGCCAGATCGATATCGGCAATGCCGTGTCGGCCCTGACCGAGCGCATGACTCAGGGCATGCTGCAGCCCGACGGTTCGACTCGTGCGGAGGACCGCATGGCGGTCGAAGACGTCGGCCGCGCTGTCAGCTACATGGCCAGCCTGTCGCTCGAATCAAACGTCCTCTTCATGACGGTGAAAGCCACCAAGATGCCGTTCGAAGGGCGCGGCTAAAGACCAATCCCGGCACGCGCCGGGGAACGTCGGCTCATCCCGCCTTGTAGAGCATTTTCGCTTTCTTATCGGCGATTTCAATAAACGCGTGACAGGCTTGCGGCACGATTGTCGGTCAAGCTATGCAGAGAGTCAGCTTGGAGCCCGCATCGGGATATGGCGTGACGCTGGACCTTGCCACTCTGTTCTTCGTCGCCGTCTTCATGCTGGGGCTGGGCGGATTGCTCCTGCTATTTGCCTGGCTGCAGAGCCGCAGCACGACGGCACTCGCCTGGTGGGGCGCTGCCTTCCTTCTCTTCGCGCCCGGGACTGCCCTGTTCGGGCTC
>JAEXXW010000122.1 GCA_023405565.1 Pseudomonadota bacterium | reverse complement strand
CCGGCCTGCGAGACCTGCCGCGCCTGCGTTTCGGTGCGGGTGGTGGTGGATGACTTCGTGCCGACGCGATCGATGCGCCGGGTCGAGCAGCGCAACGATGACATCATTGGCGAGATGCGCGCGGCCGTGCCGAGCTCCGAACAATATTCGATCTTCCGCGCCTATCTGGATTCGCGCCATCGCGACGGCGGCATGGCCGACATGACCGTGCTGGACTACGCGATGATGGTCGAGGACAGCCATGTCGAAACACGGATCATCGAATACCGGCTGAAAACGAACTCATCGACGATGCGGAACGGACCGCTGATCGCTGTCGCCCTCACCGACATCCTGAGCGATGGCCTCTCGATGGTCTATTCCTTCTTCGAACCGGAGGAGGAAACGCGCTCGCTCGGCACACTGATGATCCTCGATCACCTCAGGCGCGCGAGAGAGATGAAGCTACCCTATGTCTATCTCGGCTATTGGGTACGTGGCTCGCGCAAGATGGACTACAAGAGCCGCTATCTGCCGCAGGAGCGGCTGATGTCACAAGGCTGGGTGCGCGCGGAGCTGTAATTCAAGGCACCGTGTCGTCAATTCCGCCCTCATCCTGATGAGCACAGTTTACTGCGCGTCTCGAAGGATATGGGCGGCTCCTCCTTCGAGACGCATCGCAAACGCGATTCTCTCAGGATGAGGCCGATTGATAGCGGAATTACCCGATGCTCTTGCCGAACCTGTTGCTGCGCGGGAAGCCCTTCGGCGGCAGGCGGCCGGCATCGGATCTGTTGCCGCGCCAGTCGGCCAGTTCCTTGATGGTCATCGACTGCGTCCGGCCGGCCGAGTCGAACCACGCCATGCCTTCCTTTTCCGGGAAGGTCATGATGTCCGACAACTTGCCATCCTTGTAACGCTGCAGACGCACGCCGGCACCGCGCGTCATCTCCGGCACCTGATCGAGCGGGAAGATCAGCATCTTGCGGTTTTCGCCGATCACCGCAACCTGATCGCCTTCGATCAGCGTTATGGCTACAGCGGCATCCGGCGCCTTGACGTTCAGCACCTGTTTGCCCTTGCGGGTATTGGCAAGACATTCGTCTTCCGGAACGATGAAGCCTTTGCCGTCGGTTGCCGCGACGAGGAATTTGCGGCCGCCCTGGAATTTGAAAGCTGAAACGATCGACGCTTCGCCTTCCAGATCAATGAAGAGACGCACCGGCTCGCCATGACCGCGGCCGCCCGGCAGCTTGCTTGCATCGATCGTATAGAACTTGCCGTTGCTGGCGAAGAACACGCATTTCGACGTCGTTTCCGCCGGGAATGCGAATTGCAGTGAATCGTCCGACTTGAACGCGATGCCGGACAGATCGGTCACGTGGCCGCGCAGGGCGCGCACCCAGCCCTTCTCCGACACGATGACGGTGATCGGCTCGCGCTCGACCAGAATCTCGGCCAGTTCCTGCTCGACATCCTGCACCTGACCGAAGCTCGTGCGGCGCTTGCCGAGTGCGGTCTTCGGACCGAAGGTATCGCGCACCTTCCTGATCTCGCCGGCGACGGTCTTCCATTGCTCGGGCTCGGAGGCGAGCAGCGATTTCAGGTTTTTGCGCTCGTCGCGCAGCGCCTTGTCCTCGCCGCGGATTTCCATTTCCTCGAGCTTGCGCAGGTTGCGCAGGCGCATGTTGAGGATGGCATCCGCCTGAACGTCGGTCAGCGTGAAGGTCTTGATCAGGACCGGCTTGGGCTCATCCTCCGTGCGGATGATCTTGATCACCTTGTCGAGGTTCAGATAGGCGATCAGGTAGCCGCCAAGCACTTCCAGCCGGTGCTCGATAGCGTCGAGGCGGTACTGCGACCGGCGGACCAGAACATCGCGGCGATGGTCCAGCCATTCGCGCAAGGCTTCGGCAAGGCCGATGACGCGCGGGATGCGGCCCTTGACCAGCACGTTCATGTTCAAGGGAATGCGGCTTTCCAGCTCGCTCACCTTGAACAGGGATTCCATCAGCAATACCGGATCGACGGTCCGCGTCTTCGGCTCGATGACGATGCGGATGTCGGAGGTCGATTCATCGCGGATGTCGCCAACGAGCGGCAGCTTGCGCTCGTTCAGCAATTCGGCGATGCGCTCGATCAGCCGCGACTTCTGCACCAGCCACGGAATTTCGGTGACGACGATCTGGTAGCTGCCGCGACCGCCTTCTTCCTTGCTCCAGCGCGCACGCACCCGGAAACCGCCACGCCCCGTCGTGTAGGCCTCGGCGATCGCCTCCCGGCTGTCGACGACCACACCGCCGGTCGGGAAATCCGGACCGGGCACATATTTCAACAGCGTCTTGGACCGCGCATTCGGATTGTCGATCAGGAACAACGCGGCGTCGCACAGCTCGGCCGCATTGTGCGGCGGGATCGAGGTCGCCATGCCGACCGCAATGCCCTGGGAGCCATTGGCCAGGAGGTTCGGGAAAGCGCCCGGCAGCACCACAGGCTCTTCCGTAAGACCGTCATAGTTCGGACGGAAGTCGACCGCGTTTTCGTTGATGCCTTCCAGCAGAAGCCGCGCGACCTCTGTCATGCGCGCTTCGGTGTAGCGATAGGCAGCGGCATTATCGCCATCGATATTGCCGAAATTGCCCTGCCCGTCGATCAGCGGATAACGGGACGAGAAGTCCTGTGCCAGACGGACCAGGGCGTCATAAATCGCCTGATCGCCGTGCGGATGGAAATTACCCATCACGTCGCCGACGATCTTGGCTGACTTTTTCGGTGTCGCGCCCGGATCGAGCCGTAACAGGTTCATGCCGTGCAGAATGCGGCGATGGACAGGCTTTAGCCCGTCCCGCGCATCCGGCAGCGCGCGATGCATGATCGTCGACAGGGCATAGGCGAGATAGCGCTCTTCCAGCGCGTCCCGCAGCCCGATCTCCTGAATGTCCTTGTCGGAGGGTGGAATCACTCGTGTGGCCATGGCGCTGGGTACTCCGCAGAAAGCCAATGAACAAGCGATGAACGTGCCCGACTCACGACGGCACCTTCAATTTTGTCCGCCAGCCTTTTTTCGTCACGCATGATTTATCGGCGCGAGAGCCCAAACCACAAAAGACGGCCGTTTTTCGTGGTAGCGTTATAACGTGGCCGTGGCAGGGGACCGCTTGGCGGCTGGGTGGCTTTGACTGAACTCGTTTCCGGACCTGTGCCGGAGCGAGCTTCCATCGACTGGGGCGCATCAGTCCGTTGCGTCCTTCATCAGTTACAAATGGAGATCAAAGTTATGAGGAAGGTTCTCATCGCGCTCGCCATGGTCGGCGGCATGGGCCTTGTTGCCGGTTCCGCGGCGAACGCAGCACCGGTCAGCACCCCAGGCAGCAGTGCGCTGAATGTGCAGGGGCTTTTCACCCCGGTTCAGTATTATGGCGGCTATGGCGGCTACGGCTATCGCCCCCGCTGCTACTATGTCCGCCGTTGCTCTGGTTATCCTCCCTATCAGCGCTGCTGGCGCGAACGCGTCTGCAATTGAGCTTTTTTACTCTTTCAGAGTTGGAAGGCCGGTCTCAAGACCGGCCTTCTGCTTCTCACGCTGCGTCTGACTTTTACGCTGCGTCTGACAGTGAACGCCGCACAGCCTGAATGAAATGAGCCCGCGCATCCGGCCATGCGATGCCACGCGGTTCCAGAACATGACGGGCAAGGAAAAAACCTGTCAGCTTGAAACCATCGTCGATGTCCCTGGCGCTGACGGGGCCTTCGTATTCGCTGTTGATATAGGCCGGCAGCGTCAGCATGCGTTCATGCCAGGGCTCTCCGGCCTCACGCGACACAGCGCGTCCCGATTTCGGCGACACATAGATCAATTCCTTTGTCGATCCGGTCGCCGCACAGGAGTCAAGATCGAGACCAAAACCCAGCTCCGACAGCATCAGCAGTTCAAACCGCACGATCAATGCCGCTGCGAGCGCCGCCTCGGTCAAATGTTCAACGATGGTTTCGAGACTGTCGAACACGATCTCATGCGGATCGCGTTCCGGCAGAAGGCGCGCCAATGCTGCCAGATGCGTGACCGCGAACACCGCATGCGGATCGGCGAACAGACCGCCGGCACGCAGCGCCAAGCCCTCGACGATGTATGTGCCAAGATGGTCGTCGAGCCGCGCCCGCCAGTCGGCCCGCACCAGATTGCCGGGTTGCAGCACAGGGCGCATGCGGGTCCCTGCCCCGCCTCGCACGAGCCCGAGATGCCGCCCATGTGCACGCGTCATCAGTTCGAGAATGGCGCTAGATTCGCCATGCCGCTTGATGCCAAGGACAAATCCCTCGTCGGTCCAGTGCATGCGTCAGATGATCCGATCCAGCCCTTCTTGTCGAGCCGGCAGTCCCCATCAGTCGCCTTTGGGGAACTCAAGTCCCATCTCGCGATAGCGTTCGGGGTCGTCACCCCAGCCTTCGCGCACCTTGACGAACAGCAACAGGTGGACGGGCCCTTCGACGATGCTGGAAATTTCCTTGCGCGCATCGGCGCCAATCGATTTCAGCGTCTGCCCGCCCTTGCCGATGACGATCTTTTTTTGGCTGTCGCGCTCGACATAGATCGTCTGTTCGATCCGCACCGAACCGTCCTTCATCTCTTTCCAGAGTTCGGTCTCGACCGTCGACTGGTACGGCAATTCCTGATGCAGGCGATGAAAAAGTTTCTCGCGCGTGATTTCCGCGGCCAGCAGACGCATCGGCGCATCGGAAATCTGGTCTTCCGGATAATGCCATGGACCGACAGGGACCCGACTTGCAAGCCATGTCCGCACGTCGGCGACGCCATCGCCGGTCAAGGCCGAGATCATGAACGTGGCCTCGAATTTCGCGCGCTCGTTCAACGTCGTGGCGAGCGCCAGCAAATCCGGCTTGGCGACGACATCGACCTTGTTCAACAGCAGGAATTTCCGGCCGGGAATCTCCGGCAGCTTGGTGACGATGGCTTCGTTCTCGGCATCGAGCCCTTTGCGGGCATCGATCAACACGCCGGTCAGGTCGGCGTCATGCGCGCCGGACCAGGCGCTTGTCACCATGGCTCGATCGAGACGCCGCTTCGGCGCGAAGATGCCCGGCGTATCGATGAAAATCAGTTGTGATGCGCCATCGATGGCAATGCCGCGCACGGGTACGCGCGTCGTCTGCACCTTGTGACTGACGATCGACACCTTGCTTTCGACCAGCGCGTTAATCAGCGTCGATTTGCCGGCATTCGGCGCACCGATCAGTGCAACAAAGCCGCATCGCGTTTCCGCAGCCGGTTGATCGTCCGTCTCAGACATCCGTCTTCACACCCTCACGCGCCAGCATCGCTTCCGCAGCGGCTTGCTCTGCCGCCCGCTTCGAGCGGCCCTTTCCCTCTGCCACGTCACGCTGCGGCAACTGAACCGCCACCTTGAAGACCGGATCGTGATGCGGGCCGGTACGCTCCACTTCCCGATAGGTCGGCGTCGGCAGGCCGCGCGCCTGCGCCCATTCCTGCAAAACAGTCTTCGGATCGCGCAGCGGCCGAGCCGGCTTTCTCATGCGGTCTGACCAATAACGCTCCACCAAGGCCTTTGCCGCCTTGTAACCGCCATCGAGAAACACCGCGCCGATCAGCGACTCGCAGACATCGGCAAGGATCGCGATCCGGGTCCGGCCGCCGGCCCGGATCTCCGATGCCCCCAACCGGAGCGAGGCGCCGAGATCGATGCTCCGCGCCACCTCCGCACAGCTTTCGCGGCGGACCAGATCGGCCAGACGGCGCGAGAGTTCGCCCTCCTCCGCCTTGGGGAACGCGGCAAACAGCATTTCCGATACGACGAGACCAAGGACGTGATCGCCGAGAAATTCCAGCCGCTGGTAACTGCCGGCGCGCCCCTGTCCCTTCAGAGCCGAGATATGGGTCAGCGCGCTTTCCAGCAGCGTCGGGTCGCTGAAGCGATAACCGATGGTGGCCTCCAGCGCGGACGCCTTGGGCTTGGTCTTGCGCTTGACCTTGCGGGGTGCCTCGTCGGCCTGATCCGGCACCGCCACCTTCTTTGCGGCACCGGCAACGCGACGCGCGCGTGCCGACGGCTTGGGCGGAGTGTCGTCCGCCGGCTGGCTCATCGCACGATCTTGAAGATGCGGTCCCAGCGCACGCTCCATGGCCAGAGCCAAACCTGCCATGCCCGCTCGCCTTCACGGACAGAGAAGAAAATAATCTGTGCCCGGCCGATCAGATGGCTGAACGGCACGTAGCCAACCTGACTGAGCACACGGCTGTCGGTCGAATTATCGCGGTTGTCGCCCATCATGAAATAATGGCCGGCCGGCACGACATATTCCTGCGTGTTGTCGTAGAAGCCGTTATCCTGCAAATCGAGCGTCGTATAGCTGACGCCGTTCGGCAAGGTCTCGCGCCAACGCTTGACGCGGATGGCGCGGTCGGATTCCTCGGTCTCGATATAATCCTCAATGCGCTCACGCTTGACCGGCACACCATTGATATGCAGCAGGCCGTTGATCATCTGGATGCGATCACCCGGCAGACCGATCACCCGCTTGATGTAGTCGGTCGAGTCGTCCTTCGGCAGGCGGAAAACTACCACATCGCCCCGATCCGGCGGCGAACCGAAAATCCGGCCGTTGAACAGCGGCGGTGACAGCGGAAACGAATACTGGCTGTAGCCGTAGGAATATTTCGAGACGAACAGGTAGTCGCCGACCAGCAGCGTCTCCTTCATCGAGCCCGAGGGGATGTTGAAGGGCTGGAACAGGAATGTGCGGATCACCAGTGCGATAATGAGCGCATGAACGATGACGCGGACGGTTTCACCGAATCCGCCTTCCTTCCGCTTGGTGCTGGTCACGCTCATTTAGCCTCTCGTCCGGGAGATGTGGCAGGCGCGCCCTTGTAGCGGCTGACCGCGGACCACGCAATGAAACGACACATTCCCTTTAAACGGCTGATATTGCCCATGAAATGTCAGTGACTGACCGGTCCGCTCGTACTCACCGGGACCGCCGAGATGATGACGATCGCCTGGGCCAGAGGATATTCGTCGGTGAGACTGATATCGATTCTGGCCTCGAAGCCGTCCGGTGTGATCTCCTTGAGCCGCGCCAGCGCACCACCTGTCAGGGCCATCGTGGGACGCCCCGACGGCAAATTCACGACACCCATGTCGCGAAAGAATACTCCTTTGCGGAAGCCGGTTCCCAAGGCTTTGGAGCATGCCTCCTTTGCGGCAAATCGTTTGGCATAGGTGTCGATCCGGGTGGCGCGACGCTCGGCTTTGGCCTGCTCGATCGGCGTAAAAATACGCTGGATGAACCGATCGCCGTGCCGCGCCAGTACCTTTTCGATGCGTCTGATATCGACGAGATCGGAGCCGAGGCCGAGGATCATGCTGCCGTCGCCTTAGATCGCGATGGTTCTGGATCGAAACGATCCAGAACGATGAACGTGATCGATTTTTTTATAAAGGAGCATGATGTTGTCCGATAACCGTTTCACGCTTTTCGGCATCATGCTCCGCGCCCACATGCTTCACGCCCACGATCCATGGCGCCGCGCATGGTGCGGATCGCGTTGTCGAGCCCGACAAAGACGGCCTCGCCGATCAGGAAATGCCCGATATTGAGCTCGACGATCTCGGGCAGAGCGGCAATCGTTTCGGCACTCGCATAGTCGAGGCCATGGCCTGCATGCACTTCAAGGCCGAGGCTTCTGGCAAAAGCCGCCGCCTTGCCGATCCTCTCGAATTCCTTGGCGGACACAGCCTGATCGCCTGCGATCAACGCCTCGCACCAGGAACCGGTATGCAGTTCGATCACCGGTGCGCCAACCGCATGCGCGGCCTCGATCTGCGCCTGGTCGGCGGCGATGAACAGCGAGACGCGGATGCCAGCGCCGGAAAGCGTCCTCACAGCCTTGCCAATCGCATCCTTCTGGCCGGCGACATCGAGGCCGCCTTCGGTCGTGCGCTCCTCTCGCCGTTCCGGAACGAGGCAGGCCGCGTGCGGCTGCGTGCGCACCGCAATGGCGAGCATGTCCTCGGTCGCAGCCATTTCGAAGTTCAGCGGCTTGTCGATCTCCGCTTTCAGTCTGGCGATATCCTCATCACGAATGTGCCGGCGGTCCTCACGCAGATGCGCCGTGATGCCATCGGCTCCCGCGGCCACGGCCAGCTTCGCGGCGCGCACAGGATCGGGATGGCGGCCGCCGCGGGCGTTACGGATGGTCGCAACGTGGTCGATATTCACGCCCAGACGAAGATAGGGTGCCTGCGACATGGGTATGGGTCCCGTTCCCGTCAGCCATTCACGCGCGAAGCGCTTGCCACAACCGGCTTGGCCCGCAATTGCGCAATGATCGCCGTCAGATGCTTGAGGTCATAGACTTCGAGATCGATGGTCAATGTCGTGAAATCCGGCGATTGCCGCGTCATGTGGATATTGTCGATATTGCCATCGTTTTCGGCGATCACCTGCGCGACCTGCGCAAGCGAGCCGGGCTCGTTCACGGACTGCACAACGATCTGGGCCGGAAAGCGTTGCGGCTCGCGTTCATCCATATCCCAGCGCAGATCGAGCCAAGCTTCCGGCCGGTCCTCGAACTCTTTCAGTGTCGGCGACTGGATCGGATAAATGGTGATGCCCTCGCCCGGCGTCAGAATGCCGACGATACGATCACCCGGCACAGCGCCGCCATTCGGCGCGAAGCGGACCGGCAGATCGCTGTTGATGCCCCGCACCGGAATGGCGTTGGGAAGATCGCTCCCCGGCAACCTGGCCTTCACGGCTTTTGTGCCGCGCAGATCGACCCAGGAATTGTCATCCTTGGGCGCGGCCAGCGCAGCCCGCTCCTCCAGATAGTCCGGGTACATGGCCCGCGCGACGTCAGATGCCTTCATCTCGCCGCGGCCGACCGCCGCCATGACCTCCTCGATGGAGGCGCGGGCCAGACGCGGCAAGGCGCCCTGCAATTTTTCGTCTGAATATTCTTTCTTGGCGCGATAAAAGAGCCGCTCGACAATGCGTCGCCCGAGCCCCGCATACTGGCTTCTGACGGCCACGCGCGTGGCGCGCCGGATCGATGCGCGGGCCTTGCCGGTGACGACGATGGATTCCCACGCCGCCGGTGGCGCTTTCTGTGCCTTCGATGTGATGATTTCGACTTCATCACCATTCTGCAATTCGGACGCAAGCGGCGCGATCTTGCCGTTGATCTTGGCGCCGACCGCCATGTTGCCGACGTCGGTATGGACGGCATAGGCGAAATCGATCGGCGTCGCATGACGCGGCAACGCGATCAGCTTGCCCTTCGGCGTGAAGCAGAAGACCTGATCGTGGAACAGCTCGAGCTTGGTATGTTCGAGGAACTCTTCCGAACTCACGCCTTCCGAAAGAAGTTCGATGGTTCGGCGCAGCCAGGCATATGCATTGGATTCAAGCGACAACATCTCGGACGGCGATACGCTCGCGTCCTTGTAAAGCGCATGTGCGGCAATGCCATACTCGGCGATGTCGTCCATCTCCTTGGTGCGAATCTGCAATTCGACACGCTGTTTGCCAGGACCGATCACGGTCGTGTGGATCGACCGATAATCGTTCTGCTTCGGTGTCGAAATATAATCCTTGAAGCGGCCCGGCACGACCGGCCAGGTCGTGTGCACGACACCGACGGCCTGATAGCAATCGGCCAAGGTGCTCACAACGACACGGAAGGCATAAATATCGGACAATTGTTCGAAGCCGACGGACTTGCGCTCCATCTTGCGCCAGATCGAATAGGCACGCTTTTGGCGTCCCTTGACCGTGGCGACAACACCGCGATCAGCGAGCTTACGTGTCAGTTGCTGTTCGATGTCGACGATCAGATCCTTATTGCGCAGGCCAAGCGTCAACAACCGTTCGGTCACGACATTGTAGGCATCAGGATAGAGTTCGCGAAACGAAAGGTCCTCAAGCTCCTCCCGCATCTCCTGCATGCCCATGCGGCCGGCAAGCGGAGCGTAAATATCCAGCGTCTCTTCGGCCATGCGGCGGCGCGTGTCTGGCCGCACATGATGAAGCGTGCGCATGTTGTGCAGACGATCGGCGAGCTTGACCAATAGCACGCGGACATCGTCGGCGATCGCAAGCAGCAGCTTGCGAAGATTTTCGGCCTGCTTTGCCTCCTTGGTGACGAGGTCCAGCTTTTTCAGCTTGGTCAGGCCTTCGACCAGCACGCCGATTTCCGGGCCGAACAATTCGTCTATCTCCGCCCGGGTCGCCGGCGTATCCTCGATCGTGTCGTGGAGCAGCGCCGCAACGATGGTCGCATCGTCCAGCTGGAGGTCCGTCAGGATCGCGGCGACTTCGAGGGGATGCGAGAAATACGGATCGCCAGAGGCACGCTTCTGCTCCCCGTGAGCCTTCATCGCATACACATAGGCGCGATTCAGCAATGCCTCGTCGGTGTCGGGATTGTAGCGACGGACCCGATCGACCAGCTCGTATTGCCGCATCATTTGCGGCTTTGCCGGTCGCCTGGGCTTGTCCAATTCTGGTGCGGGTGACGTCATCGCCAGTTCCAGGGGAGCACGCGCGCGCGACTGGTTCTGCATCCGGGGTAATTGTGGGTTAGACCGCGCCATGATCCGCTCCGGCCAGCCCCTTTGTTGTTAGACCTCTGACTACGAATGATATCACGGTGTTTGAACGTAGCGGCAAGACCACCATGGAGAGTTAAGAAACAAAAAGGCCCGGCAAGAGGCCGGGCCTTTTGAAACAACGCTCGCGCGCCTATTCGTCTTCTTCCGGCTGAGCCTCTGGCGGTGTCAGGCCTTCCAGCCCCCGCAGCAGCTCTTCCTCGCTCATATGCTCCATCGCAACATCGGTGTCATCGGCATCAGCCGATCCCGAGGTCCCGATGAGCGGCGCCTCAGCCTCCGGCTCGTCAACCTCGACATACTTCTGCAGCGAGTGGATCAGGTCTTCTTTCAGGTCGCCCGGAGAAATCGTTGTCTCGGCGATCTCGCGCAGCGCAACAACCGGGTTCTTGTCGTTGTCACGGTCAACAGTGATCTGAGATCCGGATGACACCATGCGCGCGCGGTGGCTCGCGAGCAGCACGAGCTCAAAACGGTTTTCAACCTTGTCGATACAGTCTTCTACGGTGACACGGGCCATGGGCTCGTCACTCCTTGAATCGCGGGTTATTCACCTGGAAATTTGGGTCGTTGGTACCCGCGTGCCCCCGAATCCGCAAGAAGTAATTTAGGCTCAAGGACTTGGCTTTTTTAACTTGGACGGTCCAACCGAGCCTGTTAACGAGCCAAAGTATTAACAATTGTTTGGGAACCAATTGGCCCATTACGGACTAGTGCGTAAGGGGTCGAGAGTTTTCGCGGCGCATTTGGGGTTTTTTCTAGGCGGCATCCTTTTGTCCCGCGCTGTTACCGGCGCGACGTCCTGAAATTACCATTGCCCGCGGCGCGCCGCCCAAAAAGAAGGAACAAAACTGAGTTATGGCATCGAATCTGGAAAAGACTGCCCTGTTCATTGACGGTGCAAATCTTTACGCGACAGCAAAATCTCTTGGTTTTGATATCGACTACAAGCGTTTGCTGCGTGAATTCCAGTCACGTGGCTATCTCTTGCGGGCGTTTTACTACACAGCAGTGATCGAGGATCAGGAATACTCGTCGATCAGACCGCTGATCGATTGGCTGGACTATAACGGCTATACCGTTGTGACCAAGGCCACGAAGGAATTCGTCGATCAGACCGGTCGCCGGAAGGTGAAGGGCAACATGGATATCGAGCTTGCCGTCGATGCCATGGAGCTTGCGGGGGCGATCGACCACATGGTGCTGTTTTCCGGGGATGGTGATTTTCGCTCCCTCATCGAGGCGATGCAGCGGCGCGGGGTTCGCGTGACGGTGGTTTCCACCATGTCGTCACAGCCGCCGATGGTGGCGGATGAATTGCGCCGGCAGGCCGACGAATTTATCGACATCATTCAGTTGCAGAGCAAAATTGGCCGAGACCCCAATGAGCGAGCCCCGGCGCGCGAGCCGCGCGAAGCGCGAGAACCCCGCCAGCACACGCCGCAATTCCTCCAGCGGCCGGCCTCCCAGCGCGCCGCCATCGGCCACGACGGCGACGACTTCGAGGACTGAGAACCCCGCCTTCATCCGCGACAGCGGCAAGCCGGGACGTGACTGTCTCCTCTGCCCCCGTCTGGTCGATTTCAGGATCAGATGGAGAGACGAGGAGCCAGGCTGGTACAATGCGCCTGTTGCCTCGTTCGGATCCAAAGCCGCACAATTGCTGATCGTCGGTCTTGCACCCGGCTTGCAGGGAGCCAACCGGACAGGTCGGCCTTTCACCGGCGATTACGCAGGCGACCTTCTCTACCAAACACTCGTCGAATATGGATTTGCACGCGGCCGTTTCGAAGCGCGTGTTGATGACAGCCTCGAACTCGTCGATGCGCGCGTCACCAATGCCGTACGTTGCGTGCCGCCTGAAAACAAACCAACGCCCCTTGAGATCAACACCTGCCGATCGTTCCTTGACGCAACGATTCAAGAAATGACCGATTTACGGGCCATCGTCGCGCTTGGTCGTATCGCGCATGATGCCGTTGTCACGGCGTTGGGAGCACGGAAGTCCGCCGTCAAATTCGCTCATGGAGCAAAGAACAACATCGGCGATATCGTGCTTTTCGACAGCTATCACTGCTCGCGCTACAATACGAATACAGGCGTGCTGACGCCCGAGATGTTCCGTGCGGTGTTTGCAGCTGTTCGATTTTTTTTGAGTGAGGATCAGCGGCGCTCGGCGTGAGAGCGGACTCGCCGCCGTCCTGAATGATCGCCGCATGAAATGACTGTCTCGGATCAAGAGACGGTGGTTGTTACGCTCGCCTTTGCGGACGTGGCAACACAACGATCCGGAATCCTCCGGATTGAATGACCTCAAACGAAACGCCCTCGTCCCGCAGAACTTCCTCGATTGCAACAGCCGTCGAGCGGCGGATGTCGACATTGGCCTGTTCAAGTCTGTTGATTGAACGCTGCGTCACGCCAACACGTTGCCCGAGCTCGGCTTGACTCCAACCAAGCAACGCCCTCGCCGCCCGCACTTTGGCTGCAAAATCACGTCTTTCCTGGTTGACCGAGCGCACATTCGGGACAACGGAAAATTTTACTTGTCGGTTGTCACCGATCATTTCGCCTCACTTCCGATGTCCGTTTTTACGACACATTTGTCCAAGTGAGCGACGCGCAATTCGTCACACACGACATAGTTGTCATCAGAAATATACTTTTGAAAACAATGACTTGACGAGCAAATGTCCTTTGTTGTGACATTGGCTTCGTCAAAAAAGCGTTGTTGAGTTTCATGCCGAAGGCCACCATCACCCGATCGTTTATTGAACGAGTGACCTGCAACCCCGGCAGAGCCAAGGTTGACTATTTCGATTCTGAGCAGCGCGGCTTCATGCTTGAAGTGCGGCAATCCGGCGGGAAAACATTTTACCAGCGCTACACCGATGAGAGAGGCCGGGAGCGCCAATACAAAATCGGTTCCGCCGATGTCATCACGCTCGATCAGGCGCGCAAAAAGGCACGTATCGTTCTCGCGCAAGCCGTCCTGGGCGATGATCCACAAGCGCGGCGGCGCGAATTGCGTGAAATCCCGACTCTCGCCGAACTGGTTCGAGACCGCTATCTGCCGCACGTCCAGGCCTACAAACGCAGTTGGCGGACGGACGAAGCGGTCTTCCGCGTTCATATCCTGCCCACTCTTGGCAGCCGTCACCTTGACGAAATCACGGGTGACGCGATCGCGGATTTGATGCAGCGAATGCGAGAGGACGGTTATGCGAGCGGTACCATCAATCGCGTATTGATCATCATCCGCTTCATCTTCAACCTGGCCCGCAAATGGAAGATCGCGGGCGTCAAGGAAAACCCGACCTTTGGCTTGAACACCGCGCCCGATGTTCAGCGCGACCGGTTTCTTTCGCCCGAGGAAACACAGCGCCTGATCGAGTCCATCAATGTCGATGAGAATCGCAGCGCCGCTCAGACGATCATGATGCTGTTGCTGACCGGTGCACGACGCAACGAGATATCGCACGCGAAATGGGACTATGTGGATTGGGAGCGACGGACACTTCTGGTGCCGATTTCGAAGACAGGACGGCCGCGCGTGATTGCCTTGAATGGTCGCGCGATGGCACTTCTTCGTTCCATCCCCAAGCTCGACGACAATCCGTATATTTTTCCTTCG
>JAEXXW010000036.1 GCA_023405565.1 Pseudomonadota bacterium | reverse complement strand
CCTCTATAACGATGCTGTCGCCATGACCGGCGGCCAGACGCATGAAGGCACGTTGACGGTGCCGATGATAGCGCAGCAGGTCGCGGCAGAGGGCGTCAAGCGCATCGCCGTGGTCAGCGACGAGCCGGACAAATATCCGAGCGGCACGCAATGGCCGAACGGCATCACCTTCCATCACCGCGATGATCTCGAGGCAGTGCAGCGGGAATTTGCAACGGTGCCCGGCACGTCGGTCCTGATCTACGATCAGACCTGTGCAGCCGAGAAGCGCCGCCGCAGGAAGCGCGGCACGTTCCCCGATCCAGACAAGCGCGTCATCATCAATGAACTCGTCTGCGAGGGCTGCGGCGATTGCGGTGTGAAGAGCAATTGCGTGTCGGTGCAGCCATTGCAGACCGAATGGGGCCGCAAGCGCACCATCGACCAGTCGAGCTGCAACAAGGACTATTCCTGCGTGAAGGGCTTCTGCCCCTCATTCGTCACTGTGCATGGCGGCAAGCCGAAGAAGGGCACGGCGGTTGCGGAAGGCGGGCAGCAGGCATTGCCTGAACCTATATTGCCAACGATCGGCAAGCCCTACGGCATTATCGTCACCGGCATCGGCGGCACCGGTGTCGTCACCATCGGCGGCGTGCTCGGCATGGCCGCGCATCTCGAAGGCAAGGGCGTCGGCATCATCGACATGGCCGGGCTCGCCCAGAAGGGCGGCGCGGTCTACAGCCATATCCGCATCGCGAACAATCCGGAGGACATCCACGCGATCCGCATCGCCGCGGGTGGCGCGGATCTGGTGCTGGGCGGCGATATCGTCGTTGCCGGCAACAAGAAGGTGCTGGCGGCCGTAAAGCATGGCGCCACACGCATGATCATCAACACCGCCGAATTCCTGCCCGGCGATTTCACCCGCAATGCAGACTTTTCGTTGCCGACCGAGCGGTTGAAGCGCGCCATCATCGCGGCGGCCGGCAGCGACGGTGTATCCTTCATCGATGCGACGCGGCTCGCCACCGCGCTGCTCGGCAATTCGATCGCTGGTAACATCTTCATGGTCGGCTATGCCTGGCAGAAGGGAGCGATCCCGCTGTCCGCTGCGTCGATCGAACAGGCGATCGAGATGAATGGCGAGGCGGTGGCGATGAACCAGGCGGCTTTCCGCTGGGGTCGCCGGGCCGCGCTGGACTCCGCCGCCGTCGAAAAGCAGATTCCGACGCCGGCTTCGACAGACGAAAACCGGCGGCTGTCGCAATCGCTCGACGAGATGATCGAGCGGCGCGTCGCGTTCCTGACGGAATATCAGAACGCTGCCTATGCAGACCGCTATCGCAATCTCGTCGCCAAGGCGCGTCAGGTCGAAAGCGAAAAGGCCAAGGGCCGTACCGGCTTTGCCGAAGCGGTCGCGCGCAACCTGTTCAAGCTGATGGCCTACAAGGACGAATACGAGGTCGCGCGGTTGTTCACCGACGGCACGTTCCAGAAACAGATCGAAAGCACCTTCGAGGCCGGCCCAAAGCGGTTCGAGTTCCATCTTGCGCCGCCGCTGCTGGCGCGTGTCGACAAGACGACGGGCGAGGCGAAGAAGATGAGCTTCGGGCCGTGGCTGATGCGCGCCTTCGGCCTCATCAAGCACTTCAAGACGTTGCGCGGCACACCCTTCGATCCGTTCGGCTATACCGCCGAGCGGCGAATGGAGCGAAAGCTGATTGCCGATTACGAAACGCTGCTTGACGAAGTTTTTGCCAAACTGAATGCCGACAATCATCCGCTGGCCGTCGGTCTTGCCGTGATTCCGGAAAAGATCCGCGGCTTTGGCCATGTGAAGGCGCGCAATCTCAAGGCGGCGAAAGCCGACGAGGCCGCGCTTCTGGAGCAGTTCCGGTCCGGCACGACGACCCTTCTCAAGGCTGCTGAGTAAGGCCGCCGAATAAGGAGCGGCGGGTCATTAGCCTTTCGCAGGCTTGACCGGTTCACCGGGCTGTTTTCTTATCGGCGCTGACGGAAACAAGCCGGACAACGGCGGGCCGTCAGCCGCGCATGCTGAGGCGCGGCGAATGGGGAGGACGGCAACTTGTCCACAGCGCCAGACGCTGCCGCGGATACATTTCCGAAACTTCTGATCCATCATGCGCGCATGCGTGGCGAGCGTCCCGCATTGCGGCATAAGGATCTTGGCATCTGGCAGACCTGGACTTGGTCCGATGTGCATCGCGAGGTGCGCGCACTGGCTTTGGGTCTGAGCAGGCTCGGCATCCGGCGCGGCGACACGGTGTCGATTGCCGGCAATAACCGGCCGCGCCTCTATGAAGCGATCCTGGCCGCGCAGGCTCTGGGTGCTATTCCCGTGCCGGTCTATGCCGACGCGGTGGCGACCGAGATGGCCTATGTGCTCGATCATGCCGACGTCACCGTCGCTGTGGTGCAGGATCAGGAGCAGGTGGACAAGATCCTGTCGGTGCAGGATCAACTGCCGAAGCTGACGCATATCGTCTATGACGAGCCGCGCGGCCTTCGCGATTACGATCACAGCCATCTGCACGACCTCAGCGTGCTGATCGCTGACAACGAAAAGCAGATTGCCGACAATCCCGAAACCGGCGCGCATGTCGATCGCGAGATTGCTGTCGGAACGGCAAACGATCCATCCATTATTCTCTACACGTCGGGCACCACGGGGCGCTCGAAAGGCGTGGTGTTGTCCGCGGGCCGTTGCATCG
>JAEXXW010000018.1 GCA_023405565.1 Pseudomonadota bacterium | reverse complement strand
GTCGGCCCGCGCCTTGGCGCCGGAGCACCGCGTCCGACGCTCGAAGCCGAGGACGAAGAGGCGCCGCGGGCACGGCGCCCCGGAGGAGCCCCCGGTCCGGCACGCCCGGCCGTGGTGGCGCCCAAGCCCACCCGCTCCGGTCCGCCGAAGCAACGCGGCCGACTGACGCTTGTCACGGCGATGAATGCCGACGATGTGCGCGAGCGCTCGGTGGCTTCGTTCCGCCGCCGTACCCAGCGTCTCAAAGGCCATCATGCCGACGACGCGAAGGAAAAGATTGCGCGCGAAGTAGTGATTCCGGAGACCATCACGATCCAGGAACTCGCCAACCGCATGGCCGAGCGTGGCGTCGATGTGATCCGTCTGCTGATGAAGCAGGGCCACATGGCGACGATCAACGACGTGATCGATGCCGATACCGCACAGCTCATCGCCGAGGAACTCGGGCACACCGTCAAGCGCGTGGCCGAATCCGACGTGGAAGAAGGCCTGTTCGACGTTGCCGACGATCCGGCCGATCTCGCACCGCGTGCGCCGGTCGTGACCATCATGGGCCACGTCGACCACGGCAAGACCTCGCTGCTCGACGCCATCCGTTCGGCCAATGTCGTGTCTGGCGAAGCCGGCGGCATTACCCAGCATATCGGCGCCTATCAGGTGGAATCGCCGTCGCACGGCAAGATCACCTTCATCGATACGCCGGGCCACGCCGCATTCACCGCGATGCGCGCACGCGGCGCCAAGGTCACGGATATCGTCATTCTGGTGGTGGCCGCCGACGACGGCGTGATGCCGCAGACGATTGAAGCGATCCAGCACGCCAAGGCGGCAAAGGTGCCGATGATCGTTGCGATCAACAAGATCGACAAGCCGGACGCCAAGCCCGACCGCGTGCGCACCGAGCTGCTCCAGTACGAAGTGCAGGTGGAATCGCTCGGCGGTGACGTGCTCGATGTCGAAGTGTCTGCAACAAAGAGGATGAATCTCGACAAGCTGCTCGAGACCGTCGGCCTGCAAGCGGAGCTTCTCGATCTCAAGGCGAACCCGACCCGCGCCGCCGAAGGCACGGTGATCGAAGCCAAGCTTGATCGCGGTCGCGGTCCAGTGGCGACCGTACTGATCCAGCGCGGTACGCTGAAGATCGGCGATATTGTTGTCGCCGGCGCCGAATGGGGCCGCGTGCGTGCGCTCGTCAGCGATACGGGACAGACCGTGCAGACTGCCGGCCCGTCCGTACCTGTCGAAGTGCTCGGCTTCAACGGCACGCCGGAAGCGGGCGATCGTCTCGCCGTTGTCGAAAACGAAGCCCGTGCGCGCGAAGTCACCTCGTATCGTGAGCGCCTGAAGCGCGACAAGCAATCCGCCCGCCAGACCGGCATGCGCGGCTCGCTTGAGCAGATGATGGCGCAGGCCAAGGTCGCGGGCCGCAAGGAATTCCCGCTGGTCATCAAGGGCGACGTGCAGGGCTCGGTGGAAGCGATCATCGGCGCGCTGGACAAGCTCGGCAACGACGAAGTCGGCGCCCGCGTGGTTCTGTCCGGCGTCGGTGGCATCACCGAATCCGACGTCACGCTCGCTGAATCGATCAATGCCGCAATCATCGGCTTCAACGTGCGCGCTCACAAGGAAGCACGCGAAGCGGCCGAACAGGCCGGCATCGAGATCCGCTATTACAACATCATCTACAACCTCGTGGATGACGTGAAGGCGGCGATGTCCGGTATGCTCACGCCGGAACGCCGCGAGACGATGCTCGGCAATGCGCGCATCCAGGAAGTGTTCAACGTGTCGAAGGTCGGCAAGGTCGCCGGCTGTATCGTCACCGATGGCACGGTTGAGCGTGGCGCCGAAGTCCGCCTGATCCGCGACAATGTCGTCGTTCACGAAGGCAAGCTGTCGCAGCTCAAGCGTTTCAAGGACGACGCCAAGGAAGTGAAGGCCGGCCAGGAATGCGGCATGGCGTTCGAAAACTACCAGGATATGCGCGTCGGCGACGTGATCGAATGCTACAGGGTGGAGCAGGTTCAGCGCAGTCTGTGAGTCCAAGTCTCACGGCTTCGATGTTTTTCTGTCATCGCCGGGCTTGACCCGGCGATCCGTCTGTAGAGACACATTTTTACGAAGATGATGGATGCGCGGGTCAAACCCGCGCATGACCACATTTGAGAACATCATGCGAAACAAAAAAGCAAAGAGCGATACGCCGGTCACGGCCTCGCAGCGTCAGCTCCGCGTCGGCGAGTTGATCCGCCACGCGATGGCGGAGATGCTGACGCGCGGCGATGTGCACGATCCCGTACTTGAATCACACATGATCACGATTCCCGAAGTGCGCATGACCGCGGACCTGAAGCTCGCGACGATTTATGTCATGCCGCTCGGCGGACGCGACGTGAAGGAAGTGATCGCCGCGCTGAACGACAACAAGAAGTTCCTGCGCGGTGAGATCGCACATCGCGTTAACCTGAAATTTGCTCCTGACATCCGCTTCCGCGCCGATGAGCGATTCGACGAAGCGGAACGGATCGAGAAGCTTCTGCGAACACCTGCAGTACAGCGCGACATCGAGCGCGATACGGACGAATCATGACGATCGACAATCAGGAATCGGGCACCGAGCCGCGCAAGCAGCCGCGGCCCGGACAAAAAAAACGCGACAAGCGCGATGTGCATGGGTGGGTCGTGCTCGACAAACCTGTCGGCATGACATCGACACACGCGGTCGCCGTCATCCGCCGCCTGTTCTCGGCCAAGCGCGCCGGCCATGCCGGCACGCTCGACCCGCTGGCCTCGGGCTGCCTGCCGATTGCGCTCGGCGAGGCGACCAAGACCGTGCCCTTCATCATGGACTCGACCAAGACCTATCGCTTCACCGTGCGCTGGGGCGAAGAGCGGGACACCGACGACACTGAGGGCCGCGTCGTCGAAACCAGCAACGCCCGCCCGACGATCGACCAGATCGAGGCCATCCTGCCCAAGTTCCGCGGGGTCATTCAGCAGGTCCCCCCACGCTTTTCCGCCATCAAGATCGATGGCGAGCGGGCCTATGACCTCGCCCGTGATGGCGAGGAGGTGGAACTCCAGAGCCGGGAGGTCCGGATCGACCGGCTGGCCATCGCCGATATGCCGGATGCGGACCACACGGTGTTCGAGACCGATTGCGGCAAGGGAACCTATGTCCGGGCTTTGGCGCGCGACTTCGGCCGCATGCTGGGCTGCCGGGGCCATGTTTCGGCCCTCCGGCGGACCTGTGTCGGCCCCTTCGGGGAGCCGGAAATGATTTCTCTGGAAGAACTTACCGCTTTGTGCGATAGAGCCGCCGCCGGCGAGGCCAACCTCGCCGACGCGTTATGGCCCGTTGAGACCGCGCTGGACGACATCCCGGCGCTGGCCGTCAACAGGTCCGATGCGGCAAGGCTCCAGAGAGGCCAAGCCGTGATTTTGCGCGGACGGGATGCACCCATTCTCACCGGGCTGGTTTACGTGACGGTCGCGGGCGAACTCATCGCCCTCGCCGAGACCGGCCAAGGTGAAATCATCCCCAAGCGCGTCTTCAACCTCGCCGGACTGACTGGCAGTGCCGGCAAACAAAAAGGTCATTGACGATGTCGATTGAAGCAGGCCGCAAGGCTGAAGTTATCCAGGCGTATGCCACCAAAGCAGGTGACACGGGTTCACCCGAGGTCCAGGTCGCGATCCTCTCGGAACGCATCAACAACCTGACCGGTCATTTCAAGACCCATACCAAGGACAATCACTCCCGGCGCGGGCTGCTGAAGCTCGTGTCGCAGCGCCGCCAGCTGCTTGATTACATCAAGCGGAAGGACGAGGCGCGATACAAGAGCCTGATCGAGCGGCTGAACATCCGCCGCTGATTTGACCGCGCGCGGTTCGCGCGGACGAGCATGACATCGAAAACGTATGATGCGGTTTCGATATGCGTCATGCCCGACAAAGAGCGGGATGCCGGACGGCAAAAAGCGATTTCCGGATCACATCACGCTCTTCCTGAAGCGGATGCGCTGTGTCGCATCCGCTTACGACCGGCAGCAAGGCCTGCCGGACTTTCGAACGGGCGCAATAAGGATTGGCTCGTTCGCATCCCGAGGGATGAAGTCATGGCAGGATCGCCGGACACTGTTGTTAAGCCGTTCGCTTTGCATTCGAGCGTGATCTTTTCCGAAAGCCGTTTGTTTTCAGAAATCGCACGCGCAGCAGTTTCTAGCCGTCTTGCACATGGCTTCACCCTCATCGTCCGAAACCGATGAGAGAAAAAACAAATGTTCGATACCAACCGCGTTGAGCTCGACTGGGGTGGGCGCAAGCTCATTCTGGAAACCGGCAAGATTGCGCGTCAGGCTGACGGCGCCGTTGTTGCCACTTATGGCGACTCCACAGTGCTGGCGACGGTCGTTGCCGCCAAGACGCCGCGTGAAGGCGTGGACTTCCTCCCGCTCACCGTCGACTATCAGGAAAAATTCTACGCCGCCGGTCGCATTCCCGGCGGTTATTTCAAGCGTGAAGGCCGCCCGACCGAAAAGGAAACGCTGGTCTCCCGCCTGATCGACCGTCCGATCCGTCCGCTCTTCGCTGAAGGCTGGCGCAACGAAACGCAGGTGATCGTCACCACCCTGTCGCATGACATGGAAAACGATCCCGACATCCTCGCGCTGGTCGCATCCTCGGCTGCGCTGACGCTGTCGGGCGTCCCCTTCATGGGCCCGATCGGCGCTGCGCGCGTCGGCTTCATCAATGGTGAATACGTTCTCAATCCGGTCATTGACGAGATGACCGAGAGCGCACTCGATCTCGTTGTCGCCGGCACCACCGACGCCGTGCTGATGGTCGAATCCGAAGCCAAGGAATTGTCGGAAGACGTGATGCTGGGCGCCGTGATGTTCGGCCACCGGCATTTCCAGCCGGTCATCCAGGCGATCATCCAGCTGGCCGAAAAGGCTGCGAAAGAGCCGCGCGAACTGACCGTCATCGACAACAACGATCTCGAAAAGGAGATGCTGGGTGTTGTCGAGAAGGACCTGCGCGCAGCTTATGCGATTTCCAAGAAGCAGGATCGCTACGCTGCCGTCGGCGCTGTGAAGGAAAAGATGCTCGCGCATTTCTTCCCGGAAGGCGCCGAGCCGAAATATGACAAGCTGCGCGTTGCCGGCGTGTTCAAGGAACTCGAAGGCAAGATCGTCCGCTGGAATATCCTCGATACCTCCAAGCGCATCGATGGCCGCGACCTGACCACCGTGC
>JAEXXW010000003.1 GCA_023405565.1 Pseudomonadota bacterium | reverse complement strand
GCCGTATAGCCCGGCGGCTCAATGAAACCGGCTGCGGCCCCAACGGCAAGCTGGCGGGCGGAGGCGGGGACAAGGGCCATGAAAAGGGCCGCAAGGGCAAAAATTGCAGTCCTGAGGGTCATGAAGCGCTCCAGACGAATATCCTTGGCGACTTTATCCGCCTAACTCCCCAACGGAAAGATGACATTGCGGATGGGCAGAACGCCGGCTGCGATCTCCACAAAGCTTCGGCCCCTGATCGCCGGACGGGCCATGCGAAGCCGCTTTGGCTGTGATGATGGCCGGAGTCCAAAATGCGAATAGCGCCGCCTCACAAAATGCAGCGATCGCCGTTTAGATGTCGCTAACGGAGCCTAACGGTTCATTACTGCCGATATTGCTGGATGCGCGTCGTGCGCAAGCCGGCAAGGCCATGCTGATCGATCGAGAATTGCCACGACAGGAATTCTTCAGTCGTCAGCGTATAACGCTGGCACGCTTCCTCCAGCGAAAGGAGGCCACCGCGCACGGCGGCAACAACTTCCGCTTTGCGGCGGATCACCCAACGCTTGGTCGAAGGCGGCGGCAAATCCGCAATCGTCAGCGGAGAACCGTCCGGCCCGATGACATACTTGACCCTCGGGCGATGAGGTTCGGTCATTGTTTCACTCACACACTCAACCGACAAACTCAGAGGAATGTAGCGCTCGCGGCTTAAGATTTGCCTAAGCGCAACACTCAATTGAGAAATGCCTGTCAACGAAATGTCGTGAAGCAACGTCTTAATCGCTTATTAAGCTGCTGACTGCGTTTGCGATCTGTGCAGCCGTTGAGCTTTCTGTGTTGGTGCCTGAACCGGTGCTTGTACCAGTCCCCGTATCGGTTGTTGGCGGAACATAGCGGACGACACGTTTGATCTTGTCGAGCGTGTAGTCCTTGCCCGCCACGTTCAGGACCGGCGGTGTCTTCGAGACGTCGACGGAATCGACAACGCCTTGCACTTCCGTTGTGACAGCAACGCTCTGGCCGGCCGCATCCTTCGCTGTGATCGACATTTTGTAATCACCGTCAGGCTGCATCACACCTGATGTGTTGCGTCCGTCCCAGACGAAATTCTGAAGGCCGGCATTGAGCGAGAAGGTGCCCGAATACACAGTGGCGCCCGCGGAGTTGATGATGTTGAGCGTCGCTGTTGCGGGTTTGGGCGAATTGAAGCTCCAGCCGGCGCTGCCATTTTCAAGGCGGGATGTCTGTCCGTCCAGCGCAACGATATGGCCGACGAAGCCGAGCGCCTGCGTGGATTGTGCGCTCTGCTGCAGCGTGACGAGCGAGGCCAGTTGATCGTTACCCTTCAACTGTTGCTCGACCTGGGCGAATTGCACGAGTTGCTGCGTGAACTGGTTCGTGTCGAGCGGTTCGAGCGGATTCTGGTTCCTGAGCTGCGTCGTCAGCAACTGCAGGAAGGTAGTGAAGTTGTCCGCGAGCGAAGTCTTCGATGTGCTCGCGAGGCTGTCGTTGATCGTGGTGCTAACGTTGCTGCCAACGCCGGAAGTTGTCGCCATTGTTGTTGTCCTTTTGTGTTAGACGCGAATATCGACGCCGCTGCGGCCGCCGAGCAGGCGGGCATAGCCATTGGCGGCTTCGCTCGGCATGACATCGCTTTCCGCAACGAGGGTTCGGATACCGCGTGGTGTTTCGTCATCCTGTCGCTGCTGCTGGGCGAAGCCCTGATCGCGCAGTGAGAATTCGAGAGCATTGTCCGATGTCTTGAGGCCGGCCTGCTGTAGCGCGCGTTCCAGCGTGGATTGATCGCGGCGGAGCAGATCGTAGGTGTCAGCGCGTTCGATCACGAGGCGGGACGTGACATTGCCATCCTTGTCGACGTCGAGACGCACGTCGATGCGACCCAGCTCCGGCGGATCGAGACGGATTTCGAAGCGTGAGTTTCCGGCCTTGGCTTGTCCTGCGATTTCGACGGCAATCGCATTAAGCGGTACGGCCTGACTGGTGCTGACGGGCGAGGCTTGCGGCGTTGCGGTGGTGCTGGCGACGCCATGCGCAGCCATCTGCGGCACGAGGTGGATGGGATGATCCGTTGTCAATTTGGGCGCCGGCAACAGATCGTCCGCCTTGACGCTATGTTCAGGCTTCGCGACAGGCTTGTCGGTCTGGGCTTGAGTCGCAGCGTTTGTTTGATGCTGCGCTGTCGGATGGGTGTTTTTTGGAGTCGCGTCTTCCGTGTTTTCCGCCGCGACAGCCTTGATATCTGTTTCGTTATCCGTCGCCGTATCGGGGGCTGATGCATTCTGCGACACCGGCTTGGCCTTCGTCGGGTCTGTGACCTGGGGAGCAGGCGTCGCCGCCGTTTCCTGGCTCTGACCGGCAGCAACAACAGGCGTATCGGGGGTGGCGGCAACTTCAGCAGGCGCTGTCTGCCCGGTTGTATCGGCGGGTGGCTGCTCACCGGGCGCTGTCACGGCTGGTGTCGCGATGGCCGGGGCCGCGAGACCGGGGGCGGTGACCGCCGGGGGAGTGGTCGGAATGGGGGGCGCTTCCACCGGAGCCGCTGGGGTTTCAGCTTCTGCGACAGCAACCGGTGCTGCCACAACCGGAAGGGCGGGTGTTGCAATCGTGGGATCGACGGCAATGGCGGGAACGATGCCGGATATAATGTCGGTGCCTTCGGCATCGGTTTCATCGGCGGACGGCGCCGTCTCACCAGCGGGCTTTGCCACTTCGCCGGCTCCGGCTTCGAGCTTGTCCGTCGCCGTCTGCGCCGCGGACTCATTCTTGTCGGCGGGTGCCGGTGCGTCGGTCTTGGCTGCGGGCTCTTGCGCCGCCGCTTTGTCTGAAGGAGCCTCGCGTTCCACCCGACGCGGCTGGTTCCGTTCGGCGCGGGCGGGCTTGGGATCGTCGCGCCGGTCTGTCTGACTGTCCATCAAGGCGGCGAACCCACCGTCCTCCTGGCCGGATTTCGGCGCAGCGGCGCGGGATGACGGAGTAGGGCGGTTCAGCAGGGCAACTGCTTCTGATGCAACGCTGGTCACGCTTTTGGGCCTCCGGAATGTCTGAATCGTTCAAAAGGGGGCGTTGCAAGCCATGCGCCAGCCGACGCGCCGAAAAAGATCAATAAAATCAATGATCTGAAAGCAGGCTTCTGGGCGAGGACCGGCAAGGCTTTTCGCTCGCCCGGCAAGAAATTCCCAGTTGGCATACTTATATGTGTGGCGATTGCCTTACGCCCCGTCGCGACGGTAGAACCACCAGAGAAGATCGGCGGCAATAACGAACAATTCCAAGGAGTGCGGCAGCGGCCGCAACCTTCATGATGAACTCACTGGGACTGGATAGCCGTCCGCAGGATACCCGCGTCGTGGTGGCGATGTCGGGCGGCGTGGATTCGTCCGTCACCGCGGCTTTGCTGGCGGCGGAGGGCTATGACGTCGTAGGCGTCACGTTGCAGCTTTACGATCATGGCGAGGCGACGCACCGCAAGGGCGCCTGTTGCGCCGGCCGGGATATCCACGATGCGCGCCAGGTGGCTGGCACGCTCGGCATCCCCCATTACGTGCTCGACTATGAAAGCCGCTTCAAGGAAGAGGTGATCGATCGCTTCGCCGAGAGCTATGTCGCTGGCGAGACACCGGTGCCCTGCATCTCCTGCAATCAGTCGATCAAGTTCCGCGACCTGCTCGATACCGCCAAGGATCTCGGCGCGCAGGTGATGGCGACTGGACATTATATAGCGTCGCGTGCGCTGCCCGGTGGTGGGCGCGGTCTGTATCGTGCCCGCGAGGAAGAGCGGGACCAGAGCTATTTTCTGTTCGCCACCACGCGCGAGCAGCTCGATATCTTGCGTTTCCCGCTCGGCGATCTCACCAAGGCCGAGACGCGGCAGGCGGCGCGGCGCTTCGGGCTCGCGGTCGCCGACAAGGATGACAGCCAGGATATCTGCTTCGTGCCGCAGGGCCGTTACACCGACATTATCGAGAAGCTGAGGCCGACCGCGGCCGATCCCGGCGAGATTGTCGATCTCGACGGCAAGGTGCTCGGTCGGCACAACGGCATCATCCATTTCACCATCGGTCAGCGGAAGGGGCTTGGCGTTGCCACCGGCACACCGCTTTATGTCGTGCGGCTGGATTCCCATACGCGCCGTGTTGTCGTCGGTCCGCGTGATGCCTTGCGGACCCGCCGCATCGGCCTGCGCGATGTGAACTGGATCGGTGATGGCACGCTGGAAGAGGCCCTTGATGCCGGCCGCCGCGAAGTCTTCGTGAAGGTGCGCTCCACGCGCGCACCGCAGCCGGCCTGGCTTTCGCTCGGCCGCGATGGCTGCGAGATCGAACTTGTCGATGGCGAGGATGGTGTCGCGCCGGGACAGGCCTGCGTCTTCTACGATGCGCCGGATGGGCAGGCGCGTGTGCTCGGCGGTGGCTTCATCCGGAGTGCGGTGGCGATGACCACGCGTTCTGGTGTGGCGATGCCGGCCATCGCCTCGACACCGCCGGCAGGCTGAACATGTCGACGGCGAGGGGGCTCGATAAAACAACAATCACCAAGGCCTATGCCCGCTGGGCGCCGGTCTATGACATTGTGTTTGGCGCTGTCTTTGAGCGTGGACGGAAAGCCTCCATCGCGGCGGCCGAACGCATTGGCGGGCGAATTCTTGAAGTCGGCGTTGGCACCGGCATCTCGCTGCCTGACTATTCTCGCCAGAACCGGCTGGTCGGAATCGATATTTCCGAACCCATGCTGCGCAAGGCGCATGCGCGCGTGCGTGAGTTCAAGCTCGACAATGTCGAAGCCTTGTCGGTGATGGATGTCGCGCATCTCGGTTTCCCGGATGACTCGTTCGATGTTGTGATCGCGCAATATGTCATTACTGCCGTGCCGGACCCGGATGCGGCGCTGGATGAATTCGCGCGTGTGCTGAAGCCGGGTGGTGAGATCATTCTGGTCAACCACATCAGCGCCGAAGGTGGCATGCGTCGCGCCTTCGAACTGCAATTCGCGCCGATTGCGCGGCGTCTTGGCTGGCGGCCCGAATTCGAATGGGCGCGTTTGCAGGACTGGGTTGATCGCAATCCACGCATGCGTGTGATCGATCGCAAGCCGATGCCGCCGCTCGGCCATTTCTCCATGATGCGCTTCGGCAAGAGCGCCTGACGGCATCGTTGCCGCAAGGCGATACACGGAACCAATTCCTTCGAGGCGAGGTTGTCGTTCGACTGGGAGCGAACGATGATCTTTGCAACTCGCATGTTACCGGCAGCGCTCGCCTGTGCGCTGATCGCCATTGCGCCGTCGCTTGCACAGCAACCGAAGGAACCCGACGTGCCGGCGCAGCCTTAGGCGCCACCCTTGATCCCAAGGACCTGTGCCGACCGGGACCGGCTGCCACATGCGGACGTCCCGGAGACCGAGGGAGGGGCTCCCGATACGGACGAATATCTTAGCGACAAGCTGTCCCGGACGGACGGCGTAATCTGCCCGCCGATGGGTCTCGATCCGGCCATCCGGGCGCCGGCGCCGAACGGCGGCAATATGCCGGTGATTCCCCCGCCCGGCAGCCCCGGCGGCGACCCCAATATGCGGCCCAAATAGAGGTTTTTGCTGATAGGGCGCGGAGAGAACGCTTTATCGCTCAACCTTGCTTGACAGGTTTTGCGTGCAAACCTTATATCCCGGCACGCTTTCGGGCCTTCGGGCCTGATGCCGTTTCGGCGGCGGGGTAGCTCAGCTGGCTAGAGCAGAGGAATCATAATCCTTGTGTCGGGGGTTCGAGTCCCTCCCTCGCTACCAACCGCGCTCTAACGCGTTGAAATCAAAACAAATCTGTGTTTTCAAGGGCTTGGCAGCCACCGAGTGGTACACATGCCCTGTTTTTGGCGGCTTTTTGTGCTGGTGAAGTCTGCCATGTGCAGTCTGCACAGTGCGCCTCCAAAGAAAGGGCAATTATGCTGCATCCGACGAGGGTTAGGAGCAACGGCGCAATGGACGAGTTCGCTGCAATGGCGGCACCTCCCTCTCCGCCAAACACGCTGAAAATGCCCTTATTTTCTGGACGGGATGTCGATGTTGATGACCCATACACTAACCCATACTCTTAGCTTGTTTCGTCGTAGTTGGAGAGAGGTACGAGATCGAGTGGCTTGGAGCTTGCTGTCGTTCGAAAGATTGAACGGCAAATGCTCCCTAGTCGGTTGTTTGATTTCCGGGCGAGCACGGATCGACCAAAGCTGCTTTGGCTGAGCGGTGCCTCAGGCCTATGGTTCAATCTTCGACGCAGCAGAACTCACCGCAGACTAAAAATCACTCAACATTCGAATCTTGAATGAAACGTTCATGGTTTCATCTTGATTCCAAGCTTGGCCCGCATGTCCTTGAACACCACGGCAATCGCCTCGATGATCAACTCGTCGGGATGAGCCTTGCAGTACATGATGACTTCGTGCTCGGCCTCTTTTGCCCGCGCCACGTTCAGCATGTGCTTGTGAGCGAGACCATTGTACCAGCCGCTGTACCAGGTGGTGAGCATGTCCGCGTCTTGCTGCCACGTTCCCGCCAGTTGAGCGCACGTCAATTTCTGAACGTCCAGATACCCGTCGGCATCGGCATAGGCACTGAGGTCGGTTTGCGCGTGCACCGATTGTATCGATGTGAGGCCAAGAATCGCTGCGATGATCAGTGCTCTGTGCATAGGCATCCTCAATGTCGTCTTCGGATTTAGAGAGAGAATATAAATCACGTCGAACCCATGCCGGCCCCTAAGGGGCCGGCATGGGCCGGATCACTCAGGACACTTTCTTGGCCGCGGGTATCGTCCACGTGCCGTTGATGATCGACGGCTTCTTCTCATTCGGCCAATACATCCGCAGCATCAGGATGAAGTCTCCGGGAGGTGCAGGCAGCCAGTTCGATTCCTTGTCCTTGCCCGGCGAGTCTTTCTGAATGTAGAGATCCGTCGATCCGTCCGGATTCGTTTTCAAATTCTGCCGCGGGCTGATCGAATATCGATTGAGCGGGTTGCTCACGAAAAAGTACGCGCTGTCATACATCGTCACAGACCAGAAGCCCTCGACCGGCGGCAATTGGCCCTTGGGGAAGCGCATGACATACTTGTTTGCGCCGTTATATTTGTGCCCCTCTGCATCCGCTCTCGAGGTCGGATAGACCGCGTCCTGCGGACGGTTGGCGCCGAGACCGATGGCGGTCACAAGAGCCCGCATCAGATAGTCTGTGCCGTAGATGCCGGTTTTCGTGGTGAAGGCCCAACCATTCTCGTTCTTGATCGCCTTGTTGATCTTGAACTGGAGCATGGTCCTGTCGAACCCAACCTCCGGCACGCGCTTCACGAAATCCGCCTTGAGCTTGCTCGCATCAAAGGATTGTCCCGGCACAATGCCGATCCGCGCGAACCTGGCAATATGAGGAGCGTCAGCAGCTGCCGGCGGGTTGCTCTTCATCAGCTCGCAGAGCAGCGTGAAGTATGAGACGGCGTCCATGCGATTGACCTGATCGCGGACAGACATCTTCATGTCGATGGACGGATCAACCTTGCCTGCCGGCGGCGTGTACGGCTTGCCGTATGAGCTGAGCGGGACGAGCTTGCACTCGTCCTGCAGCTTATGCACCGCGGCATAGTCTTCCGGCGTGCCTGTGCAATAGATGCGGCCAAGTAGCCAGACGATGTTGGTCGGGGATTTGTATTCCTTCACGCCGGCAGGCAGGGTGCCTTTCCATCCCGGTCCGGTGATCGCATATGTCTGCGCACCCGTGCCTGTGGTCCGTTTACCCGGCACCTGAAAGACGTTCGTCCAGCCGTCCAGCATCGGCATCAGGAAATAGCGCCCCTTCATGTCC
>JAEXXW010000620.1 GCA_023405565.1 Pseudomonadota bacterium | reverse complement strand
TCTCATGCAGATGTGCCGGCACGCCCGGGGCAAGCGCACAGCGCACCTTGTGGCGGCGTTCATCCTCGCTTGGCGGACGCGACAGCAGCATCGGCACCATCGCGCCGAGAACGTAAGTCACCGTTGCCCCGGAGGCGACCAAAGCCGACCAGAATTTCGACACCGACAGCCTTTTCTCGACCACTTGCGTCGAGCCGGTCAGCAGCGCCTGAAAGAACGTGCCGAGCGCATTGACATGAAAGAGCGGCAAGGTGGTGTGCAGCACGTCGCCCTCACGCAGGCCAAGCTGGCGCGCGCAATAATAACCCCACCAGAAATATTGCGCATGCGGCGCGCACACGCCTTTCGACGGCCCCGTGGTCCCTGACGTGAACAGGATAGTGAGGAAGTCCGAAGGCTTCAAAGCCGCTGCCGGAACGGGCGCTGCGAGATCGGGAAGCCCACGAACAGGTACCGATTGATGCTGCGCCGGCGCATCGGCGGCCGGGTCGATGATCCAGATCGCCTCGACGGCGAGGCCGGAGAAATCCACAAACTCCAGCGCTGGCAGCCATTCCGTTTCCAGCACCAAGAGCCGCGCGCCGCTGGTGCGCAGCATGTGCTCCAGTTGCGGTCCGCGCGCCGCGACATTGATCGGCACTGAGACCGCCCCGATCCACGCTGAACCGAGAAACAATGCGATGAATTCGGTGCGGTTGCCGCACAGGATGGCGACACGATCGCCCTTCTTGATCCCCGCTTCGGCGAAGCGGCCGCCGCTGCGTGCGGCGATGTCGGCAACCTGCGCATAGCTCCAGGTTGTGCCATCGCAGACAAACAGCGGCCGGTCGCCGTAGCGCGCCGCCTGCCGCGTCAGCATCTCGGGAACGAGACGCGCGGACGGCTCGAACTGCGAACGGAGTTGCGTGACGATTGTTGTGTCAGTCATCGAGCAGCTTCTAACGTAACGGTCGTGCCCGGCCTTGTGCCGGGCATCCACGTCTTACCAGCAAAACAGCAAGAAAGACGCGGATGGCCGGGACGAGCCCGGCCATGACGGAGTAAACTCGCAAACTTGGCCGAGCAAGCATCATGAACGCAAACCTGCTTCCTTCAGGCGCGGAAGCACGGTTTCGCAGAAATACGGCAACTCGTTCTTGTAATTGACAAAGGACAAAGCCGCACCGTTGAAGCCCGCGCCGGCGAACTTCGCCAGTTCGCTTGCCACATGATCCGGCGTACCAACACGCGGATAGCTGCCGGTGCCCGCCGAGAAGCGTTGCTTGTACTGCTTGAACGCCTCGTCCTCGTGGCTGTGGCTGAAGTTTTTCTTCTGCTGCATGTGATAGGCAACAGCTTCCTCGTCGATATGCTGACGGGAGTAATAGTCGTAATAGTCCTCGGCCTCGGCCTGTGTCGGTCGGCACACGACATGGCCAAGCGTGAACACGCCGACATCGCGCCCGAACTTCGTGGCGCGCCCCTTGATGTCAGCGATGTGTCCTTTGCCAACTTCAAGATCGGTGAAACTCGTGAACAGGTGATCGCAATTCTGTGCGGCGAAGTCGCGGCCGGGAGGGCCGAAGGCCGCGTTCATCGTCACCGGGCGCGGGCGCTGCACCGAGGCCGGGCGACTGACCGCGCTTTTCAAATGATAATGCACGCCGTTGAAATCGATCGGCGTGTCGCTGTTATAGGTCTGGACGATGATGTCGAGCCATTCCTTCGCCTGCACATAGGAGTCCTTGACCAACGTCACGCCAAACATGTCGAACTCGTCCGGATTCCAGCCGCAGACGATATTGAGCCCCGCCCGGCCATGACTGATGTGATCGACGGTCGCCAGCGCCTTGGCCGCATAAAGCGGATGAAGCAGCGGTACATGCACGGTCATGAACAGCGCGATGCGCTCGGTAAGCGCCGCAAGGCCTGCTGCCCAGGTGAAGGTCTCGAACGACCATTCACGCACATGGGTCGAGCCGCCGTAACCGCGCCAGCGCGCGATCGGCAGGAAGAAATCCATCCCGCCGCGATCGGCCGTCTGCGCCGCTGCGACGATGTCGTCCCATTCCGCCTTCCAGGCTTCCGGAACGGTCGAGAATGTCAGGCCACGGTCAGCATTCGAGGAGAAGACACCGAGCTTGAAATCCTTGTTTGCGGGATCCGACATCGGGTTGGTCACCGGTGGCATTTCAAAGCTCCATCACAAACAGTATACAGTATCCAGAATATGAGGCGAGATTCCCGCTGTCAATTGCGACCGTTCATGGCTTTCGATAGGTCTTGTAGGCCAGCACCGCGGCATCGACATGCTGCTTGAACAGCGTGCTCACGCGATCCGCCTTGCCGGCGCCGAACGCCTCGTGGATGGCACGCAAACGCTCCAGCACGTCATCCCGCACGGACCGCTGCGCAAGCGTGACAAGGCGAATGACCTGCACGTGATCGATATAGCGCGCCAGCGCCGCGACGAGCTGTGAATTGGGCACCTGCGCCAGCCAGGCCCTGCGGAACGTCGCATTGGCGATAACGAATGCCGTGAAGTTATCGGCCTTGCTGGCCTTGATACCGGCTTCGATCGCACGATCCATCGTCTCGAGCGCGACGTCGGTCATGTTTTTCGCAGCGATCATGGCTGCAGCCGGTTCGAGCAAACGCCGGATCTCGAAGATCTCCCCGACCTCCTTCTCGCTGTAACGCCGCAGCACGAAGCCGCGCGTCGTGCTTTCGATCATGCCGTCATGCACGAGCTGCATCAGCGCCTCACGCACCGGCATTCGCGAAACGCCGAATTCATCGGCGATGTCGACATCGACCAGACGATCGTCGAAAGTAAACTGACCGGTATGGATG
>JAEXXW010000565.1 GCA_023405565.1 Pseudomonadota bacterium | reverse complement strand
CGTACGAGTTGCAGCGCAACCGACGAGACTGCGCGCACATGGCCTGTGCCGCCGCAATGCGGGCAGATTTCCGTGGAGCTTTCCAACACCGACGAGCGGATGCGCTGGCGCGACATCTCCATCAGGCCGAAATGCGAGATGCGTCCGACCTGGATGCGGGCGCGATCGCTCTTGAGCGCTTCCTTCAGTTTGCGTTCGACGGAGCGGTTGTTGCGGCCTTCATCCATGTCGATGAAATCGATCACGATCAGGCCGGCAAGGTCGCGCAGCCTGAGCTGCCGGGCGATTTCGATCGCGGCTTCCGTGTTGGTCTTGGTCGCCGTTTCCTCGATTGAATGCTCGCGCGTGGCTCTGCCCGAGTTCACGTCGATCGCCACCAGCGCTTCGGTCTGGTTGATGACGATATAGCCGCCGGACTTGAGCTGCACCGTTGGCTGGAACATCGCGTCGAGCTGGGACTCGATGCCGTAACGGGTGAAGATCGGCTGCGCGTCGCTGTAGGGCACGACACTCTTCACTGCGCTCGGCATGAGCATGCGCATGAAGTCCTTGGCCTCGCGATAGGCGCCTTCGCCTTCGACGACGATCTCTTCGATGTCCTTGCTGTACAGGTCGCGGATCGCCCGCTTCACCAGCGAGCCTTCCTCGTAGACGAGGGTCGGGGCGGTGGATTTGAGCGTCAGATCGCGTACCGTCTCCCACAGGCGCAGCAGATATTCGAAGTCGCGCTTGATCTCGATCTTGGTGCGCGCAGCCCCTGCCGTGCGCAGGATCACGCCCATGCCTTCCGGCACTTCGAGCGCCTCGGCGATTTCCTTCATGTGCTTGCGGTCTTCCGCATTGGTGACCTTGCGGGAGATGCCGCCGCCACGCGCGGTATTGGGCATCAGCACGGAATAGCGGCCGGCCAGTGACAGATAGGTGGTCAGCGCCGCGCCCTTGGTGCCGCGCTCTTCCTTCACCACCTGCACCAGCATCACCTGGCGGCGCTTGATGACTTCCTGGATCTTGTAATGGCGGCGATAGCGCGGTGCGCGTTCCATCACCTCTTCGATGGCATCACCACCGACGGACTCGACGACTTCTTCCTCTTCGCCGTCTTCGCTTTCGGAATCGTCCTCTTCCTCGTCACTGTCGTCATCACCGTGCTCGTCGGTGCCACGATCTTCGGTGCCGCGATCATCAGTGCCTTGATCGTCGTCGCTGTAATACTCGGACGCACCTTGGTCCTCGACATCCTCTGCTGCCGACGTCGTCTCCTCGGATGCTTTGCCGGTTTCGTCGCTGCTGGCTGTTTCCGCCGGTTCGGCCGTTGCCGAAACAGATTCGACCAAAATGCCGGTATCTTCCTGCTCGGCATCGGACTTGGCGACAACAGGCTCATCTGCCGCGGCCGGGCTTTCGGCTGTCTCTGCCGCGGTCGCAGCCGGCTGTTCCGAGACCTCAGATGCGGCCGATGGCCCAGCGGCTTCGGATGAAGTCTCCACTGGGGCCACATCGCTCGATGTCGCTTCGCCGGCAACGATCTCCCCGGCCTCGCGCGTATATTCAGCGCGCAGGAACGGATCGCCGTTCTCCTCGATATGCGGCTGCTGTGCCTCGCCTACCGTGGCTGATGTTTCCGCCTGTCCTTCGACGATGTCGCTGCGCACGACATCGCGGTTGCGATTGCGATTCGATCCACGGCGGTTGTGACGGCTGCGGCGTCCGCGCCGTTCGCTGCGATTCTGGCCGCCGCCATTTTCGTCGTCATCGTCGCTATGCGAGCGGCGCTCGTCCTCGAGCAGCGCCTGCCGGTCGGCGACCGGAATCTGGTAATAGTCGGGATGAATTTCCGAAAAGGCCAGGAAGCCGTGACGGTTCCCGCCGTAATCGACGAAGGCCGCCTGCAGCGACGGTTCTACCCGGGTGACCTTGGCGAGATAGATATTGCCGCGCAGTTGCTTGCGGCTGGCGCTTTCAAAGTCGAATTCCTCGACGCGATTGCCACGCAGAACGACCACACGGGTCTCTTCCGGGTGAGTCGCGTCGATCAGCATCTTGTTGGACATTGAATGTTCTCTGGGCCCCTGGCGGCGATGCGTTGCTCAACGCCGAGAGCGCGAGCGTGCTGACTGGCAGCAGTCTGCTCGGGCGAATCGGAACGTGGCGCGGGCGAGGGGACAATGGTGTGGCTGAATGTTTGGATGCTGAAGTCGTGCGCGAGCCGGTCTCGCGGACATGTCCGCTTTCTCGAGAACCGGTCCTGGCTTCCACCTGCGCCATCACTTCATTACCCGTGGCGGGGCGGCCCTTCGCGTTCACGCGCGGCCGCGGTTTAGTCCTTCGCTCAGGGTTTCTGCATGGCGCCTGACTTTGGCGCCCCTCCGGCCGTCCTTGTGGCCCACCCTTTGGACCCCAAGACACAAATTTTCCTGACACCGGCTGATCGGACCGTCCGCCGCCTGCAACGTGGCAAGGGGTCGGTTTGTGGTCCTTACGCCTGCCACCTCTGCGCCCGGACCTCATGCCGGAGCCTTCTTCGAGACAGGCGTGCCGGGTGCCTTGAACGCGGCACGAACCGGAACTGTGCAAACCATAAGCAGACTCTTATTAAGGCCCGGATGAATGGATAGCAAGTGAGCAATACAGCTTGCCCCCGTGATTTTTTGGGTTAACCCATTCTTTTTACGGCATTTTCCCGTTTCTGGTCGGGCCGCTGGTATTGGGAGGCATTTTAGCCGTCATCCCGATGTGTTGATCACGACATATTAACAGGCGGCGAAATCCGGGTGCCTCGACGACGATTTCCGCCAAAATTGAGGCTAGACTCACCCCGTCCCTGGAGCGCTTGCTCGATGAGAACTTGTGTTCGGAGGCGACGGCAAGCAGGAGAATTGAGATGAGTATTTTCGGTAAAATCGTATCGGCCATTTTCGGATCGGGCAGTTCGGCGGCAAGCACTGGTTCGGCGGCGGCGCCGGCCGGCAGCGGCACGACCGGCAGCGCGGCCGGTGGTGCAGTGCTATCGGAGGTCGATGTCGAGAAGGTCGTCTCTGACCTCGCCGCGCAGAAGAAGGAGAAGCTGGATTGGCGCAAGTCGATCGTCGACCTGATGAAGGTTCTCGATCTCGATTCCAGCCTCAAGGCGCGTCAGGAACTCGCCAAGGAACTCAAATATACGGGCGATATGAATGACTCGGCCAAGATGAATATCTGGCTGCACAAGCAGGTCATGAACAAGCTGGCCGAGAATGGCGGCAAGGTTCCGGCCGATCTGAAGGACTGATCGCTTTCAGTCTGCGACTCACGAAGCCCCCGTGTGCGATGAGCGCCGGGGGTTTTTCGTTGGCTTCAAGCTAGTCTCGACGTCCCTTCCTGTTTGCCTTGAACCTTTTTGTGGCTCGTTGAGACCAGATTGAAAAAGGAGAGACATCCGATGCGGCGATGGCTGGGCGTAACGATCGGTCTTTTTCTTGCGGCCGGTATTCCGGCAATGTCGTCTGCGCATGCCGAACGCATTGCACTTGTCATCGGTAACGACTCCTATCCCAATCTTACAGATGGCCAGCAGCTCAATAAGGCCGTCAACGATGCGCGCACGATGGGTGATGCGTTGGAGGCCATCGGCTTTTCCGTCATTCGCGGCGAGAATCTTGATCGCCAGGCGATGATCGATCGCATTTTTGCATTCACGCAGCGGATCAAGCCGGGCGATACAGCCTTGCTGTTCTATGCAGGTCACGGCGTCGCCATTGGTGGCGGCAACTATCTTCTTCCCTCGGATGTCCGCACCGCCAATCCGGGCGAGGAGGCGCGTGTCCGCGCCATGGCGATCGGCGAGGCTGACATCATCGCCGACATCCAGGACCGCAAGGCCAAGGTCGCGGTGTTGATACTCGATGCCTGCCGCGACAATCCTTTCAAGCAGCCGGGTCTGACACGGTCGGCGGGAGCTGCGAAAGGGTTGGCGCGCAGTGCCGAAGCCGAGGGCGTATTCGCGATCTACAGCGCCGGTTTCGGGCAGACGGCTCTGGATACTCTTGGCAACAACGACCCGTCGCCGAATTCGGTCTTCACGCGCGCCATGGCGCCGGCGTTGAAACGCAAGGGGGTGCATCTTGCCGATCTCGTCATCGATGTGCGGCAGGCAGTGTCTTCGCTCGCAGAGAAGATCAATCACCAACAGAACCCGGCCTATTACGATCAGACGCGGGGCGGCCGCATCTATCTCGTCCCCGGCGAAGGCAATGACGACAACGCGCGTCAGGTTGAAGTGCCGGTCCAGCAAGCCCTGATGGTGGCGCCGCCGGTGCCGGCGATTGCGCCGGCCGATCGCAAGGGCTCGGTCGGCCGTGTCTGGGTCGTGCAGGAAAACGGCAACTGGCGCGGCGTGTGGACGCGTCGCGGCACCAGCGATACCTTCGATGCCATTAGCGGCGAGAACATGGATACCGAGCGCGGTCCGATGCCCGGCAGCCAGGTTGAT
>JAEXXW010000557.1 GCA_023405565.1 Pseudomonadota bacterium | reverse complement strand
GACGAAGCCGACGTAATGAGCGGAGACGCTGCCCATGAAGCTCGCGAACACCGCCGACAGGACGAAGATCGCGACCTTGTAACGGACCACATTCACGCCGACGACCTGGGCTGCCATTTCCGAACCATGCAGCGCGCGCAATGCCCGCCCGAACGGGGAATTGATGAGATTGAGCGAAGCCCAGACGCTGACGACGAGCAGCGCCGAAACGATCCAGTACCAATAGCGGTCGCGGTCGATGTCGACGCCGAACAACGAGAAGGCGGGAACCGGCATGCCATCGGGGCCGCCCGTTAGCTGAACCTCGTTGCGCAGGACGATATTGATGATGATGCCAAGGCCTAGCGTCGCCATCGCGAGATAATGGCCGCGCAGACGGAAGATCGGCGGGCCGACGAGGGCCGCCAGCGCGCCAGCCACACCGCAGCCGGCCACCATCGCGGCCGCCGGATGCCACCCGAAATGGGTGGGAAGGATGGCGCTGGCGAAGGCGCCGATGCCGATGAAGCCCGCATGGCCCAGACTGATCTGCCCGGCAAAGCCGATCAGCAGGTTCAGGCCGATGACAATGATGGCGTTGATCTGCGTGCGGATGGCGAGATCCACATAGAAGCTGTTCGGCAGCAGGAACGGCAGGACGCAGACCAGCACCGCGACAACATATACAATGAAATAGTTCTGCCGCATGTCAGACCCGATCCACGCTCTTACCGCCGAACAAGCCGCGCGGGATGAAAAACAGGATCAGGAGGATCAGCACGAAGGGAATTGCATCCTTGTAGGACGACGATAGATAGCCGGCGCCGAAAGCCTCGATGATGCCCACGATAAGGCCGCCGACGATCGCGCCAAGACCGCTGCCCAGTCCGCCCAGCACCGCAGCGGCAAAGCCCTTCAGGCCGAGCATGATGCCGACGTCGAAGGTCGTCAGCGTGATCGGCGTGATCAGGATTCCGCCGAGCGCGCCGATCCCTGCGGACAAGGCGAAGCTGAGGAACAGCACCCAGTTGGTGTTGATGCCGACAAGCTCGGCCGCGAGCCTGTTGTAGGATGTCGCCAGCATCGCCTTGCCGGAACGGCTGTGGCTGAAGAACAGCCACAGCGCGGCGACGATCAGCGCCGACACGCCGATCACCCACAAGCTCTGCGGCATCAGCACCGCTCCGAAGATATCGATCGGCGTTTCGCCGGAAAACGCCGGCAGGCTATGCGAGGCCTTGCCGAGCCAGACCTGAACGCCGCCACGGATGACCAGCGATACGCCGATCGTGACGATCACGAGCGTCATGATTTCCGCATTCTTGATCGGCACGATGGTCAGCTTGGCCATCAGGAAACCGACCAGCGCCGGAAGGATGATCGCAAGCAGGAAGGCCACCGGAATCGGCAAGCCCTTTGTGGCAAAATAGACCGCCAGCATTCCACCCAGCATAATGAACTCACCCTGGGCGAAATTGATGACATTGCTGGCATTGTAGATGAGGGTGAAGCCCAGCGCCGCAAGCGCATAGACCGCCCCGATCGTCACGCCCGACAACAGGAATTGGAGGAATTGCGTTGACATTAGTCAGTATCCTCTGACGAGCGTGACGATGGGGCTTGCACTCATTTTGCCTCGACCCACACCCCATTCTTCACCTCGAGCAGGCGAAGCGAGTGGATATCGAGACCCATGTGATCGGTCGGTGACATATTCACTTCACCGCCGGTGCCGATGTATTTGCGGGTCGCCTCGATCTGGTCCCGCACCTTGGCCTTGTCCGTGGTGCCGGCCCGCTTGATCGCCTCGATGACGATGAAGAAGTTGTCGTGCGCCTGACCGCCGAACATAGAGACGCCCTCCTTAAACCGCTTTCCGTAGGCATCGACATAAGCGGTCACGACAGGCTTCTGCGGATCATTGTCGGGCAGCTTGTCGGCAATTATCAGCGCGGGCGCGAGAGCCTTGACGCCTTCAGCGGCAGGCCCTGCCAGCTTAATGAATTCATCCGAGCCGACGCCATGGGCGTGATAAACTGGTAGCGTGATGCCCAACTGGCGGATGTTCTTGGTCACGATCGCCGGTCCCTGACCAAAGCCGAAGACGAAGATCGCTTCCACACCGGGCGTGTTCTTGATCTTGGTCAACTGCGGAGTGACATCGGTATCCTTGGCGCCATAGGTTTCGTTGGCGACAAGGGTGATGCCATACTTGCCGAGCACCGACTCGGTCTGCGCCTTACCGGACTGGCCGAAGCCGGCAGTGTCTGAAAGCAGCGCGATCTTGGTGATGCCGCGATTCTTCATGTCGAGCAGCACGCGCTCGGCAGCCATGCGGTCGGTGCTCGAGGCCTTGAAGACCCATTTCTTGACCGGCTCAATCACGACGACAGCGCCAGCGAGCGACATGAAGGGAACGCCCGCCTTCTCCACCAGCGGCACCATGGACATGGTGGAGCCGGTAGTGGTTCCGCCGACGATAAAATCGACCTTGTCGTCGTCGAGCAGGCGCTTGGCGAAGGCATTCGCCTTGTTGGCATCGCTGCCGTCATCGTAATGGATCAACCGCAACGGGCGACCGAGCACCCCGCCTGCCTTGTTGAGATCATCGACATACATCTGGAGCGTTTTCAGTTCCGGATCGCCCAGGAATGCCGCCGGGCCTGTCACCGAAAGCACCGCGCCAACCTGGATCGGATCAGCGGCCTTGGCTGGCGCCAAAGTCACCATCGCGAGCGCGGCGCCCACAATCGCTGTCTCGATAATTCGTTTCATGCCTCACACCTCAATGCAGCCCCTCGGGGCGCGGCAGAAGAAAGTCGTGTCGGCCGACCACTCGCCCTTCGTAACGGACGAGAGACGAGGCCTTGACCACAACTGTAAGGAAGCCGTCGCTACGCTGTCTGTATACTCGGATACAACACGAAATGTTCTGACGTTGCGGTCTCGTCGCGTCCGGTATCGGCCGATACAGACTTGCTCATTCGGCGCGCAGTAGATTGCTTAGCAACTGCACAATCCTGCTCCTTGGAGGCCAAATGCGCGCCCGGCAGCAATGCTTTCGTGCCCTGATGGGTCGTTTCGTCACCAGCGTCACCGTGATCGCGGTCAAGACGGAAAAATCCTCAGCCCTCGCCGCCGGAGACGAAATACACGCGATGACCGCGAATGCGGTGAGTGCGGTCAGCCTCGATCCGCTGCTGCTGCTCGCCTGCATTCGCAATGAAAGCCAGACGCTCCCCGCGCTGATACGCAGTGGAGAATTCTCGGTGAACGTGCTGGCCGCCGGTCAGGAGAACATCTCGCGTCATTACGGCGGCCGTCCGCAGTCACCCAGCCCCGCACGATGGACATGGCACACCGACAAGGTGCCGGTTCTGGCCGACGCCAACGTGTCCTTTGCGTGCAGCATCCACTCATCACACCTCGCCGGCGATCACACCGTCATCTACGGCGAGGTTTTCGCGATGGTGGCTGCCGACAGGGCCGCGCCGGCACTGGTCTATGCCACCGGCCGCTATCACGACGTTTTCCTCGCGGCCTAAGCCCCTTGCCCCCGCCTATCCGACCGTTTCATCGCGAGCCAATCATGACTACAATTCCGACCATCACCGCTGCCACCGAAGCGTCGCTCATCGAAGCAGCGCGCCAGTTCATTCCAAGGCTAAAGGAAGCGGGAGCCCGTCACGACGCCGCCAAGCGTGTCTCCGACGAAATCGCCCGCGATCTGCGCGCTGCCGGATTCTTCCGCATCTGCCAGTCGGTCGAGAATGGCGGCTACGGCATGCGCCCCTCAACGCTCTGGCGCGTAACGCGGGAAATCGCGCGCGGCGACAGCGCAGCCGCTTGGATTCTCAGCCTCGCCGGCCTGCATCCCTGGATGGCCGGCATGTTTCCCCCGGTTGCCCAGGACGACGTTTTCCCCGGCGGTTCCGACGCTGTGGTGCTCGCGCTCACCGGCAATGTCGGCCGCAATGTGGAAGCAAAGCTTGAGGGCGATCATTATCGTCTCACCGGCAAATGGACCTATGCCTCGGGCATCGACATCGCCGATTGGGCGGCGGTTCTGGTCGATGTGCCGCGGCGCGAGGAAGGCCGCGAATTGCGCCTGCTGCTGGTGCCGCGCACGAGCTTCCACATCGATCACGACAGCTGGGAAGTGTTCGGCATGAAGGGCACCGGCAGCAAGGATGTCTATCTGACAGACGAACGCGTGCCGATGTATCGCACGCTGCTCTGGAGTGACGTGCAGGGCGGAAGAGTGCCGGGCACCGAGCGCAATCGCGGCCCGATGTATCGTATCCCACACACCAGCCTGTTCGTGATGTCCGTCGCTGCCGCCATCGTATCGGTGGCCTCCGGCCTCCTCGATCTCTATGTCGAGACAGTCAAAAAGCGCACGCCCGCCGGCCTCAACACACCCCAAACCGAGGATCGCTTCTCGCTCGCCGAGTTGGGCAAGGCCGCGAGCCGTATCGACATGGCGTTCGGCCTTCTCATGCATGACGTCGACGAGATGTGGGACCATGCCGTTGCTGGTCTCCCCTTCACCATTGAACAGCGTGCCCGCTATCGCACCAACGGCTCGACCATCTGCGACACGGCACTCGCCGCTTCGGATGATCTCGTGCGCAATCTCGGTGGCAGCCTGCTACCGCTTGGTCCGATCGAACGCTACTTCCGCGATCTGCACAGCATGGCATCGCATTTTCTGATGCAGGCCAATCCGTCGGGAGAAATCTACGGTCGCGCCCTGCTTGGACTTGAGCTCGCGCCCAATACGCGAATCTAGGCTTCCGATCATCCGGCTGCGACATTAACATTCACATCAACGAGGATAACATGAGCGACATCAAACGGCTGCGACTGCCCGAAAACGATCCGACCTTCGGCGGCAACAAGGTGTTCGACCTTTTCAAGTATTCGCCCGCAGTCACCGCCGGTGGCCTGGTCTTCATCGCCGGCCAAGTCGGCATCCGGCCGGACGGCACCGTACCGGACGATGCCGCCGAGCAGATCCGCCTCGCGTTCGAGCGGCTTGGCGCGATCCTGAAGCGCGAGGGCCTGGGCTTCGAGGATCTCGTCGAACTCGTCTCCTATCATGTGCGCATCGACGAGCAGCTGACGACCTTCCGCGAGATCAAGGATCAGTATATCAAATCTGACTTCCCCGCCTGGACCATTCTGGGCATTGCATCGCTTGCACGTCCCAACCTGCTGATTGAGATCAAGGCCGTCGCCAAGACAAAATAACAACACCGATCGCTTCAAAAGGCTTTGCCATTGGCCAAATCCCGCTCGACTGAAACCTGGCGCCTCAACGACGC
>JAEXXW010000500.1 GCA_023405565.1 Pseudomonadota bacterium | reverse complement strand
GATCAAGGCAACGCGCAACTCTCCCTGTCTGACAGGAATAGATGAATAGATACGCTGCGTGGCCCGCTGGAATTCATCCTCACCGATATGCGACAGCCGGTAATAGCTGGAGCGCCCCTGTTTCGTGCTGGATAGCCAGCCGTCCGACGACAGGCGCGAGACCGCGGTGCGCACATGGCCGGCGTCGATACCAAACAGCGCCATGATCTCGATCAGCGAACCGATCCACAACGATCCGCCGCGCGGCACGATGGCATCGCCATACAGCGTGACGATCAGCGACCAGATCCGCGCCGGCTTGCGGGCATGGAATTGGTTGAGCAGATCGGTGATCGGTTGAGATAAATGCATCATGTCATGGCCGGGCTTAACCCGGCCATCCCGCTTAGGAGAGCACCTGCGTCTCTTATCGGGATCGCCGGGTCAAGCCCGGCGATGACGAAAGTGATGGGGTGACTATACTCCCAGCCCGCCCTTCTGCTCGATGAATGCCGCGATCTCATCGACGCCCTTGTTCTCGCGCATGTTGGCAAAGACGAACGGACGGGCCTTGCGCATCTTCTTGGCATCGCGATCCATGACCTCGAGCGAGGCGCCGACATAAGGTGCAAGATCGATCTTGTTGATGACCAGAAGATCGGACCGCGTGATGCCCGGCCCGCCCTTCGACGGGATCTTGTCGCCGGCGGCAACATCGATGACGTAGATCGTCAGATCCGCGAGTTCCGGCGAGAAGGTCGCCGCAAGATTGTCGCCGCCGGATTCGATCAGCACGAGATCGAGATCGGGGAAACGCTTTCGCATATCCGCGACCGCGGCGAGATTGATCGACGCGTCTTCGCGAATGGCCGTGTGCGGACAGCCGCCGGTCTCTACACCGGCGATGCGTTCCGGCGCGAGCGCACCGGAGCGAACAAGATATTCGGCATCCCACTTCGTATAGATATCGTTGGTGATGGCCGCGATCTCATATTTGTCGCGCAAAGCCTTGCACAGCGCATCCATCAGCGCGGTCTTGCCGGAGCCGACGGGACCGCCGACACCGACACGCAGGGGGCCATTGGGATTCTTGCTCATCTCTTGCTCAACTTCCGTTTGATGGTTTCCACGTCCAGCGGAAATTTGTTTCCTTGAAACTGTCCGCCCGTTTCGGACTGGCTTTCTTCATGTCGCCAAGCGGTTTCTTCTTCGCATCATAATATGTGCGGTCCGCCTGCACGATCAGCGTGCGCTTGCCAATATCGCATTCATAGGGCGCCGCGCGGCTACTCGACAATTCGGTCCAGCGATGCCCATGGCGGAAGCCCGTACAGATCACATCCTCGACCTTCAAGCCGTTCTTTTTCAATTCATCCTGGATTTCCGCCGTCAGCTTGGTATCGGATTGCACCGCCTCCAGCACGCCATCGAGACCGATGCTGCCACCACCTTGCGCGTTGGCGCCGACTACAGACAGCAACAGCATTCCACCAGCCAATATCTGATGCTTCATGGGCAATCCGTGCGTCATGACCTGAACAGCCTTGTATATTGTGTCTCGTGCCGCATCGAGGCGATGTCCGTGCGGAATGTAGCGCTGCCGATATCGTCGAGCGAGGACGCAAGCGCCTTTGGCGCGGTGACCGCGATCACGGTTTCAAGCGCCGCCAGCACGCGCTGACCGTCCGTCTGCCCGAGCGGAATCAGACGCACGCCGGCCGAGATCCAGTTCGCCGCAACCGCGTGAAGGAATGCGGGCAAAGCGGCATCGGACGCGATGCCGTGACCGGCACAGGCCACAGCGACAGCAACCGGATAAGCCACCGGGCCGTCCCACGCTTTGGCAAGCAAGGACAAGGCCTCGCACGGCCATGCCGCACGGGTGGCATCAACGAACGCCCGCCCCTGCGCTGTGGTTTCGAGATGGCGCTCCCTGGTCGGCGAGAAAGCGGCAGCGAGTTCGGCAACGTCGTGCAATGCGGCTTCATCATTCTCGGATGCTGCGCGATGCGCGTGCATGAAGAGAACAGCATCGCAGAAGCCTGCGCCATGGCTCATCATCAGCGACAGCCAGTCGGTCAGTGTCGCCGCATCGACGATATCGCCGGCGTCCACCGCCCATTCGATGCCGCTGGAATACGAGAACGCACCGACCGGATAGGACGGCGATAGCCACGCCATCAGGCGATAGAGGGCGGCAGACTGCAACCCAATCTCATCCTTCGAAACGCCGGGCTGTGCCCGGCTCCCCAAGATGAGGACTTGAGCTTCTTTGCCTTCTTCTTCTACCTCATGGTGAGGAGCATCGCGGAGCGGTGCGCCTCCAACCATGGGGTGGTCCATGGCTTCCGAGCGCTTCCGCACTCCCTTCCCGCTGACCAATGGCAGATTTTTCCTTCTACCGCTCATGATCGTGACCGTGGTGATGACCATGGTAGTGGCCGTGCCCATGGTGATGATGGTCATGATCATGCGTGTGGCTATGCGGCACCGTCGCATGCGGTTCGAACGGCGCTTCGATCAAGCTCACAGTCGCACCAAGTCCGCGCAACATGTCTTCCAGTACGTGATCACGGCGGATACGAATGCGCGACCCCACAATCTGCACATCCGTATGCCGGTTGCCGAGATGCCAGGCGAGGCGCACGAATTCGCGCGGTGATGACGCCACGATCTCGGCCAGCGGCTCCGGCATGCCGGCGACGATCACCACAGCGCCGTTGTCAAGCACCAGTCCGTCACCATCCTTCAGCGTGACCG
>JAEXXW010000443.1 GCA_023405565.1 Pseudomonadota bacterium | reverse complement strand
GCGGCGACTGTCAGTCCCGCGCCAGCGCATTTTACACCGCATAAATGCCTGACGGTGAATGACGGAATGATCGGCTTCTATCACGATGCCGGCGCAAAACACAGCATTCGTCAGACGATTCCGACCTATTATTTCCGCAACGGCATCTGCTACGCAGTATTTCGCGAGACGCTGGTCGATGATGGCAAGATTCTTGGCGATCGCAGCGCGGCGCAGATCATCGATCGACATATCGTCAATATCGATGATGCCTTCGATCTTGAACTTGCCGAATTCCTGTTCGAGCGTGAGGCAAAGGCGAACAAGAGCGCGGCGGTTGAGCGATGATTGACGCCAATTCGTCGCGGCTGCTGTTCGTCAATTACCACTATATCCGCAATCCGAATGCCTATGCCTATCCGGGCATCCATTCGCTGTCGATGCAGAGCTTCCGCGAGCAAGTCGCATGGATGGGCGAGCGATTTCATTTCGCGACACCCGATCAGGTCGAGGCTTTTCTGTTGGGGGGTGTTCCGCTTCCGGGTGCGAGCGTCTTTCTGACCTTCGATGATGGTCTGGTTGATCATTGGCAAGCCACTTGCGAGGTGCTCGATCCGCTGGGAATTCGTGCGGGATACTTCGTGTGCTCCCGGCCTGCGATCGAGGGGCGAGTCCTGTCGGTGCACAAGGTCCACTGGCTTCGATCCCATACAGAGCCCGATGCTTTCGCGGCGGAGTTTTTTTCGTACGTCCCGGCGGAGTTGCAGCCGGCGCCAGACGCGCCTTGGCTTGAGGCGGCACAGCGTGCCTATGTTTACGATACAAAGGCCGCTGCCCAGCTGAAGTATGCACTTAACTTTGTGCTGCCGAGTGGTCTGGTCGATGACATCACATCGACGATGATGGCAAAGCGGGGCATCGATGAAGGCGAATTTTGCCGTGGTCTCTACATGGGCGATGCAGAATTGCGCAGTCTGGTGAAGCAAGGTCATGCGCTCGGCGTGCACGGCCATACCCATGAGCCATTTTCCCGTCTCGGTGATAACCTTTTCAAGGAAATCCAAACCAACCGCGAGTATCTGTCATCCGCGAGTGGACGCTTGCCCCGCTGGGTATCGTATCCTTATGGCCGCAAGGATGCCATTCCGGCGCCCGACACACTGAACCGTCTGTTCTCGGAATTCGATTTCAGATTAGGCTTCACGCTGCTTGGAAGCTGGAATGACGGCACGCAGGATCGGCGACAACTGCACCGGGTCAATACCAACGATGTTGAAGATGCCGTTCGTATGCTGTCCTCAAACTGAGGACGGACGCGCAGTGTGAGGACGTGGTCTCTTTAGGAGAGGATCATCTGCTCTCGCCTCGCTATTGTGTCGCCTTGCGGATCACGAAGCAGGACGGGAGTCGCGGGTGGATTGTCACCTCGGGCACCGAAGTCAGGCCACGCGCATCGGCAATGCGTCGTAGCGCGTCCTGTAATTCACTCAGTGTCAGGTCTGGAAATTTCTGGTCCATATAGGCTTTTAGAACCGGATCTGGACGCAACGCACGACGCGCGCGTGCGGCCTTGAACCGGAGCAGTGACAGCAGCCGGGCCCCGGTCGCTGTCAGGCTATTGGGTCGTTTGTTGTTCTGCTGCAGCGACGTAAGGACCTGCACGATTCGCTCTGTAGCCAATGCGCCAGACGCATTCGCTACGTGATGTGCGACCATTTCTTTCTTGTCCGCCTTGGCGGGATCGAAGGGCGTCTGTCGCGACAAGGCACGACTTGCCAAAGCGCTTAGTTCGTCGACATTGAGCGCAATAGAGCCGATCGCATTCGGAAAATAAGTCAGCCGGTTGAAAATCTCATGTTGCACCGGAACATAGGCGATCGTTGGCCGATCGAGCAGAAACGCTTCGACGCCGGTGGTGCAGGCGTTATGAATGACCGCTTCCGCGCCCATCATCCAGGGAATTACATTTCCTTCGTGATGGACCTGAACGTTGGCCAGTCCCGCCATTTCAGTGCGCCAACGGTCGTGGTTTTCTGAAGGGTGCGGCCTGACAATGATCGTGGTTTCTGGAAAAGCCCTGGCGAGAAGCGGGATGGCCGTCACGAATTCCCGGAAAACCTCTCCAATATGCTGGACCGATTCCCGATAATAGTCCTTTTGGTCTTCGTTCAGGGTAATGCCGCGGGCTCGCAAAACGTCGATGACGTCATCGCGCCCTTCAAAGCGGTTGTAGCGTGAAAAATTGGTGTTCACCAAAATGTAGCGACCATAGGCCGAAACAAGATCGCGCGCATCTTGATCGAAAACGGTCCGCAGCGATGAGCGCAGTAAATCGAAGCGCGGGTTGCCATGGACATGCATTTTCCCCGCTGCCGTCGGCACAGCCTCCACAACATCCTGGCTTTGCGATTGGCCCCAGGCAAAGAACGCATCGACTTGGCTCAGCGATTTCTGGGTTATCCGCTCGAACTGGTATGCGGTTTTGTCACGATAGGCCAAACCTTCCTCGCACCACGCCACGATGGAGAAACCCATCTTTCGCAGTCGCTGGAAATGACCGGTCTTGAGGTGGCAAACACTTTTCTCGACGTAGACCGCTCGTGGGAGATGATGGAGCGATTGTGCGATGACACGCTGGTCGCCGATGACAACTTGCATGCCAGCTTCCGCCGCGCAGACCGCAAGCAGCGATTTGCCATAAAATTCCCGGACCTTGGTTTCGATCGGAATGATCAGCCAGTTTGCGGTCATCGTCGGTCTTTTCGGCGTTTGGGGCCTGGATGGTCGCCTAGCCGGACATTGGCTTGGGAACAGGGATGTGATATTCCCGCGTCGCCAAAAAGATCAAGGCCACGGGATCTTTTTTCGCGAGTGCGGTCGAATTGCAAGTCGAGCTTGCCTAACGGGCTGGGCTCCGCAGTGCAGGGAGTAGGGGTTGCTCGTTCAACGGCTGGATAGTGTCGAAATGCCGGCAAGCCAGACCGGGCCGGTCGTACCATCGGTACGTCCGCAGAGAAATGGTGTGACGATCGATTGTGATCTGCGGGATGGCAAAACCTGGCAGTCTCCTGTCGTAATCAAGGGGCGGGATATCTGGGAGTTGTGGCGGCTGTTTGTTGTTCAGTCGGCGGTCGCCTGGACGATGCCACCGCGCGTCTGGCCACAGATAGCCGCACGCTGGGGCGCACTGGATGCGTTTTTTCATTCGAAGCGGAGCGCGGAGAGCGCCGATCGTCTCGACAAGGTCTTGGGCGCCTATCCCGGGCTGCCGACGCCGGCGCAAATCGAACGTGGCATTCTGGCGGGACAGATCGAGGAACGATTTGAATATGTCCGGGCACACCGGCCAGGAGGCTGGGAGCCGGATATCCGGGTCCACGGGATTGACAATGTGAAGGCTGTGGGACTGCGCCATCCGCCTGTGCTGTTCTGGGGAAGTTCATTCGCATTCAACGATCTCATCGCAAAGATCGCGCTGCATCG
>JAEXXW010000414.1 GCA_023405565.1 Pseudomonadota bacterium | reverse complement strand
GATCTCAACATGGCCTCGGCGGCCTTGCTGGCGCGTGTCTCGGGGCTCACCAAGTCGCTCGCCGAAGCCATCGTCTCGCATCGCGACGCGACCGGGCCGTTTGCGAGCCGCAAGGACTTGCTGAAAGTGCCGCGCCTTGGTCAGCGTACATTCGAACAATGCGCCGGCTTCTTGCGGATTCCGAATGGCGCGGAACCGCTGGATGCATCGGCCGTTCACCCGGAAGCTTACGGCGTAGCCCGCAAGATCGTGGAATCCTGCGGGCGCGATCTGCGAACGTTGATGGGTGACAGCGCTGCGCTTCGCGCTCTCGAGCCGCGCGCATTTGTTGACGAACGTTTCGGCCTGCCAACGGTACGCGACATCATCGCCGAACTGGAGAAGCCGGGCCGCGATCCGCGCCCCGAATTCAAGACCGCGACTTTTGCCGACGGCATCGATGACATCAAGGATCTGAAGCCGGGAATGATGCTGGAGGGTACAGTGACGAATGTCGCCGCCTTTGGCGCTTTCGTTGATATCGGCGTGCATCAGGACGGTCTCGTGCACGTGTCGCAATTGGCCGACCGCTTCATCAAGGATGCGCATGAGGTCGTGAAGGCGGGCGATGTCGTGAAAGTGCGCGTGGTCGACGTCGATATCAAACGGAACCGTATCGGGCTGTCCATGCGCAAACATGATGACGGCGGTGCGAGCCGACCAGAACCGCGCGGAACAGCGACGCGCAATTCGTCATTTTCTTCTCGCCCGCAGGAAAAAAGAGGCGGGTCGACCCGAGCCGAACCGCAAGGCGCGCTCGCGGCAGCATTGGCGGAAGCGCTCCGGCGAAAATAGCCGCGTCGCGACCGCCGCCGGCACGTGGAACTCGCAATGAGCCTCCATTATTGCGGCATCGGCTCTTGATATCGAAGCAGCATGCGCTCCAACAACCATCTGCTTCGATGTTAAAATAATACCGTTTTTGGTATTTTTATCCGATTTCATCACAAAAATGTTGCGGCTCGCGGCATCGTGTCGCCGCCCCCTAATTGCTGCATTGCAGTACATCTTCTGATGAATGAATCGTCAGAAAGGGAACTTCGCCCGATGTGGGTCGCAGATGCGCTGCAGCAACGCACCGGATGGGCTGCCATCTCCGCCTTGCTCTTGGCCGCAGGATTGGCTGGATGTTCGGAAGGGCCTAATGCGCAAGCCTCCTCCGCCCAGCCAGTTCCGGAACAGGTTGGCTTCGTAATGGTAGAGCAGTCGCCCCGGCCGCATATTCGCGAATTGCCGGGCCGCATTGCGCCGACCCGTATCGCGGAATTGCGTGCGCGTGTGGCCGGCATTGTAACGGCCCGCTCATTCGAACAGGGCAGCAGCGTCAAGGCGGGCGATGTTCTCTATTCGCTCGATGCGGCGCCATATGAAGTCGAATTGCAGGCGGCCCAGGCCGCTCTCAAGAGAGCTGAAGCCGTTCTCCAGCATGAGGAGCGGCAGACGCAACGGATAGAAACGCTTGCAGCCACCAAAACGGCCTCACCTGCACAAGTCGAAACCGCGCTTGCGACGCTGTATCAGGCGAGGGCCGATGTCGAGGCCCGAAAAGCCGATGTGGCTAGGGCAACACTGAACCTTGCCTATACGACACTGCGCGCGCCGATCAGCGGCCGTATTGGACGGGCGTTGGTGACGGAAGGCGCGCTGGTCGGACAGGGCGAAGCCACGCACATGGCGACGATCCAGCATCTCGATTCAGTCTATGCCGATTTCACACAATCGGTGAGCGAACTCAATCAACTGCGCCGCGCACTCACCAATGGCGATCTCGAAGCGGCGGGGCCGGAAGCGGCCAAGGTCCGCCTCGTGCTCGACAATGGTGAGCTCTATCCGCATGCGGGCAAGCTGCTGTTCTCCGACTCGACAGTCGACCCGACGACCGGTCAGGTGACGCTGCGCGGCGAATTTCCGAACCCGAATGGTGAGTTGTTGCCGGGCATGTATGTGCGTGTGCAGATCGTGCAGGGTGTCGATCCTGATGCTCTTGCTGTTCCGCAGCAATCAGTTCGCCGCAATGATGCCGGCAACAGCGAAGTTTATGTCATTCGTGACGACAACCGCGCGGTGGCATTGCCGGTTAATCTTGGTCGTGCTGTTGGCGACCATTGGCTGGTCGAGAAAGGCCTGAAGGCCGGAGACCGCGTGATCGTCGACGGTTTCCAAAAGTTCGTTCCTGGTGACATCGTTGATCCCAAACCTTGGACTCGTGCCGATAGCGGCTCGCAGCGCGACGCCAAAATCGATCCCGGGACGACTGTCCGCTAACGGATTTTATCATGCCCAGTTTCTTCATCGACCGACCCATCTTTGCATGGGTCGTGGCACTGCTGATTTGCCTGGGCGGCATTTTGGCGATTCCCAATCTGCCCATCGCGCAATATCCGATCATCGCGCCACCCTCGATATCGCTCAGCACCAGCTATCCAGGCGCCTCGCCGGAGAACATCTATAACAGCGTGACGCGCATCATCGAGGAAGAGCTCAATGGTGCAAGCGGTATCCTGAACTTCGAATCGACCAGCGACTCGCTCGGTCAGGTCGAAATCATCGCCAACTTCCAGCCCGGTACGAACACGGAAAGCGCTTCGGTCGAGGTCCAGAATCGTCTCAAGCGCGTCGAGGCGCGATTGCCGCGCGCGGTGATGCAGCAGGGCATCCTCGTCGAGGAAGCCTCCAGCGCCGTATTGCAGATTATCACCCTGCGCTCGACCGATGGCAGCCTCGACGAAATTGGCCTTGGCGACTTCATGATGCGCAACATCGAGGGTGAATTGCGCCGCATTCCGGGTGTTGGCCGCGTCACGCTCTATTCCACCGAGCGCTCGCTGCGAGTCTGGATCGATCCGAACAAGCTCGTTGGCTACAATCTGACCGCCGATGACGTGAACAAGGCGATCACGGCGCAGAATGCGCAGGTCGCCTCGGGTGCGATCGGCGCCGAGCCCAGCAGCGCAAATCAGCCGATATCGGCCATGGTGCTGGTCAAAGGCCAGTTGCAGACGCCGGAAGAGTTCGGAGCGATCGTGCTGCGCGCCAACACGGACGGCTCAACCGTGCGGCTGCGCGATGTGGCGCGCATCGAAATCGGTGGCCTGAGCTATCAGTTCAACACACGCCAGAACGGCGAGCAGATGGCCGGTCTATCGGTGCTGATGGCACCGACAGGCAACGCTCTCGCCACGGCCACGGCCGTGCGCGAGAAGATGGAGGAATTGTCGCGCTTCTTCCCGCCCAATATCAAATACGACATTCCCTACGACATCACCCCCGTCGTCGATGCATCGATCCAGAAGGTGTTGATGACGCTGGCCGAGGCGGTCGTGCTCGTCTTCCTGGTGATGCTGCTGTTCCTGCAGAATATCCGCTACACGATCATTCCGACCATCGTCGTGCCGGTCGCACTGCTCGGCACCTGTACGGTGCTGCTGCTGCTTGGTTTGTCGATCAACATGCTGACCTTGTTCAGCATGGTCTTGGCGATCGGCATTCTGGTCGACGACGCAATCGTGGTCGTCGAGAATGTCGAACGCATCATGTCGGAGGAAGGCCTGTCGCCGAAGGAGGCGACCAAGAAGGCGATGGGCCAGATCACCGGTGCGATTATCGGCATCACACTGGTGTTGATCTCCGTGTTCATCCCGATGGCTTTCTTCCCGGGCTCGGTCGGCATCATCTACAAGCAATTCTCGGTGACGATGGTCGCGGCCATCGGCTTCTCGGCGCTGATGGCGCTCTCCCTCACGCCGGCCCTGTGCGCCCCCATGCTCAAGCCGGTCGAGGCCGGGCATCACCATGCCAAGCGCGGATTGTTCGGCTGGTTCAATCGCAAGATGGATTTGGCGCGGGATGGCTATCGCGGTGTTGTTGCCTGGGCGCTCGGCCGTGCCGGCCGGTTGATGCTGGTCTATGTCGCGCTCTTGGTCGGCGTTGGCTGGGCGCTGGTTCGCCTGCCCGGCGGCTTCCTGCCGGTGGACGATCAGGGCTTCATCACGGTCGACGTCCAGACGCCGCCGGAAGCGTCCTACAACCGCACGCTCAGCGCGGTGAAGCAGACGGAAGAATATCTCCTGAAGCGGGATGGTGTGGACAAGATCACGTTCCTTACCGGCTTCAGCTTCCTGGGACAGGGCATCAATACCGCGCAGGCGTTCATTACCTTGAAGAACTGGTCTGAACGTGGCCCCAACGATTCCGCAGCAAAGATCGTGGCGGACACCAATGCCGTTCTGGGCAAATCAGTGCGTGACGCCAGGGTCTCGGCTCTGGAGCCACCAC
>JAEXXW010000209.1 GCA_023405565.1 Pseudomonadota bacterium | reverse complement strand
CGATATGGCCGGCCGTGCCACGCGCAATCCGCACTCAGTCGAGCTTCGGCGGATTGATCGCCGGCATCTTGACGGACTTGTCGAGGAATTCGTTGGTATAGGCCGACTTCACGTCATAGCCTTTTTCCATCTTCAAATATTCGTCGACCAGTTTGTAGTCGGCTTCCATGCGCTTGTCGTCATGCCAGCCCAACGCCACGTTGCGAGAGGTTTGGTCGCTCATCAACACCGTGACGAGTTGCCAGTTCATCATCTCGTTGTCATAGAGCAGCGCGCCATTGGCTTCGACCAGCGCCTTGATGCAAGGCTCCGGATTCTTGGCGCAATCCGCAAATGCCTGCTGAGTGATCTTGACGAATTTCTCGGCCGTTGCCTTGTTGGCCTTCAGCCAGGGACCATTGGCAATGATCGAATTGCCGTAGGGATTCACGCCCGCATCCTTCCACGCAAGGAAGCCCATGTCCTTGCCCAGTTCGCGTGTGAATACGTGATGCAGATTGTAGAACGACGTCGTTGCATCGATCGTCTTGGCCTTCAATGCACCGAGCTTGGCATTCGCGTCGATATTGACCCAGGTCACCGAAGCGGGATCGATCCCGTTGGCCTTCGCAAGGGCCGGCCACATCGTGCGGGCACCATCACCCGCCGGATTGCCGATCTTCTTCCCAGCCAGATCCTTGACTGATTTGATTCCGCTGCTGTTCAGCCAATAAAGCCCCTGCGGCGAATTGGCATAGACATTCATGACGCCGACGAGGTCCGCCCCCTTGCCTCGAAACAGCAGCACGCCGGCCATGTCAGACAATCCGAGTTGCGAGCTTCCAGCACCGACTTTCTGCGCCGATGCGGCCGATCCGCGACCGGTCTCGATCTCCAGATCGATGCCGGCCTTTTTGTACAACCCCATTTTCTGGGCGTAGTAATTAGGCGCGTGATCACCACCGGCGACCCAATTGAGCGTAAACGTCACCTTTTGGTTTTGGGCTGCTGCCGGCACTGCACTAAGAGACATCGCGGCAAAAATCGCCAATCCGCACTTCCATGCGCTATACATTCCATCCTCCCTAAAATCGATAAAGCTGGCCCTGTGTCTTTTTAACCGCACAGTTAATTTGCCAAAACGATAGGATTGCGTCTGATATCAGTCAACCTCCACATTTGCTCACCCGCTCAATGGCCAAAACCATCAACCGGTCTCGCCTTCCAACCCGCGACGCGATCCTTGCCGCAGCGCAGCATGAATTTGCTGCAAAGGGACTGTCCGGCGCGCGGGTCAATGCCATCGCAAGCCGCGCACGCGCGAACAAAAGGCTGATCTATTATTATTTCGGCAGCAAGGAGGGCCTTTACCTCGCCGTTCTCGAACGGGTCTATGATGGCCTCCGCGGTGCCGAGCGCAAACTCAACCTCGATCATCTTGAGCCCGAAACCGCGATCCGCAGACTGATCGAGTTCAATTTCGATTATTGTCACAAACATCCCGAACTGATCAGCCTGATCAACAACGAGAATCTGCATCATGCCAAGCACTTGCGGAAATCGACCAAAGTGCGTGAGCTGCACAGCCCCTTCGTGCGGATGATCGATGAAATTCTCAAGCGCGGCGTCGCCAAAGGTGTGTTCCGGCCAGGCCTCGATCCGGTCGAGGTCTATATCACCATTGCCGCCATTGGTTATTTCTACCTGTCGAATAACTGGACGCTGTCGGCCATCTTCGCCCGCGATCTCGGCGGTCGCACAGCCGTCACGCGACGCAAGAAGCACAACATTGACATGATGCTGCATGCCTTACGGGCCAAAACGCCGCGCTCGCGTTGACAGCCGGATGCAAACCAGCAAAATGTAACCGTACGGTTACTATGGTGCGTCGGGATGGGTTTACGCTTCAATGACCGGCCTGCAGTTTTGCGGAAAGCCCTGAGCCGTTGCGCCAGGACGGCGCAGCCTTTGGCGTTGAGCGTCCACATCCAACGTCAACCAAGCCGCGCGCTGGTATCGTCCGGCCTGCGGTGGCGTCCCGCTTTACGGTCGCCGATGCTTCCCGTCGCATCATCGATAGTGGGGACATAGTGGATAACACGCGAAACTCCATTCAGCGTTACTCGATTGCGGTCTTCAGCCACCTGATGCTGCTGGTCGCATGGCACTTCTTTGTCGTGCTGGGCAAAGTGCCGAAATTTGTGATGCCCTCGCCTTCCGCCACCCTTCAGGCATTGCTCGTCCCCAATTACCGCTGGATTGAGAACATCTCCGTCACTGCCACCGAAATCTTCGGCGGATACATCCTGGCCGTGATCGGCGGCATTGGCATCGCGCTGCTGTTCTCCTGGTTTCGCACGCTCGAAATGATCGTGATGCCGCTTCTGGTCAGCCTGAACATGATCCCGAAGGTCGCGCTGGGCCCACTCATCCTCGTCTGGTTCAGCTACGGGATCGGTCCCAACATCGCGATGGCCTTTGCCATCTGCTTCTTCCCGATCGTGCTGACAACAGCGCGCGGCCTGCGCGAAGTGGAGCCAGACCTTCTTGATCTCGTCCGCTCGGTGAAGGGCTCCCG
>JAEXXW010000325.1 GCA_023405565.1 Pseudomonadota bacterium | reverse complement strand
TTTTGCGAGAGATCGGTGGCGAAACGCACGTCACGGTTGGTGAGAATGCCAACCAGCTTGCCCGCTTTCCCGTTGCCGCCACCCTCGACCACCGGAATGCCGGAAATGCCGTTCTCCTTCATCAGGGCGAAGGCGTCGGCCAGGCTGGCGCTCGGCGCGATGGTCAGTGGATTCACCACCATGCCGGATTCGAACTTCTTGACCTGCCGCACCTGAGCGGCCTGTTCATCCGGCTCCATGTTGCGGTGGAGAACGCCCATGCCACCGGCCTGCGCCATGGCGATCGCCATGCGGGCCTCGGTGACGGTGTCCATCGCCGAGGCGATGATCGGGATGTTCAGGCTGATATCGCGGGTGATGCGGGAGCGGATATCCACTTCCGACGGCATAACGTCGGAAAGGCCCGGCTGCAGCAGCACGTCGTCAAAGGTCAGCGCCTCGCGAGGGGCGCCATTTGTGAAATGTGGGGTGGGATTTGCCATTGCCATACCTAGCGATGGATTCCGGCCTCTGCAAGCCGTTCCGGAATCGTGGTTGGCAAGGGCCGATAGCATGGACCGGGCGGTACGGAAAGCCGTGATCAGGTTCCTTTCTGCCCTGTCCCGCGCAATATTTCTGCTGTTTGCAGCTCAGCCGGCAGGAATGTCTCCAGCACTCGTTCAGACAACGCGATCTCCTGCGGCGCGCCAAAGATCGTGGTTGTGGAAATGAGTGACAGGATCGTGTCACCCGCGCGAAGCTGCCGTGGCACGACAACCTCGGAGACAGACTTCGGCGGCGGACCTGCTTGTGCGCGGCACCGGATGCGGCGGGTTTTCAGTTTTGCGATTGCTGGCGGGTCAGATCCGACAGCGCGCGGCTGAGTTCATGGATCTGATAGGGCTTGCGGAGAATGGGAAAATCGGCGGGCGCGGTATGCGCAGCATCGCTGTAACCGGTCGCAAGAAGTACAGGCAGTCTCGGATGTCGCTGCTTGATCACTTGGGCCAGTCCCAGACCATCCATCGCCCCGGGCATGACAATATCGCTGAACACGACATCGATGCCATTGTCCTCGATTTCCTGCAAAGCCGTAGTCGCATCTGGCACCCAACGCACCTTGTAACCAAGCTGACAGAGCAATTCAGCGCTGGCACTTGCGACATCCGGATTGTCCTCGACCAGCAGCACAGTGCCGGTGCATGAGACATGTTCCGCCGCCTGATCCATTTCCTCCGGCGCAAGACGCCCCATTGTGCGCGGCAGATACATCGTGATGGTCGTGCCCTTGCCGAGCGCAGTCTTCACCGTGACTGTTCCGCCCGCCTGATGCACGAAACCATGCACCTGCGACAGACCAAGACCTGTCCCCTTGCCCACCGGCTTGGTCGTGAAGAACGGCTCGAAGACCTTCGAAAGGATGTCGTCGGGAATGCCCATTCCGGAATCCTCGACCGACAGAGCGACATAATCGCCGTGCAACGGCGGATCGTCGACCTGAACATTGCGCGCTGAAATCGTGACCATGCCGCCTTTCGGCATGGCGTCGCGTGCATTGACGATGAGATTGACCAGCGCGATATCGAACTCACTGATATCGACGGTCACGGGCCACGCATCCGGCGCGATATCGAAGATGAGGTTAACGCTTTTTCCGAGGCCGCTGTTGAGCACATCACTAATCGCATTGATACGGGCCGCAATATCGATGGCCCGCGGATTCACACGCTGGCGCCGCGAGAAGGTCAACAATTGACGCGTCAGGGTCGCCCCGCGCTGTGCGGCCAGTTCGATCGCCTGTGTGGCGCGCAGCAGCCTCGGATCGGCAACCGCGGCTTTCTTGATGGTCTGAAGATGGCCGGAGACAATCATCAGCAGATTGTTGAAGTCATGCGCAACGCCGCCGGTCAATTGTCCGAGCGCATCCATCTTCTGTGCCTCGGCAAGCTGCCGCTGCACTTTCTCCAGCGCGAGCTGGGCATCGCGCCGCTCGGTGATGTCGCGCGTGATCTTGGCAAAGCCGATGAGCTCGCCGTCCTCGTAAATCGGGTCGATCACCACCGACGCCAGGAACCGGCTGCCGTCCTTGCGCTGCCGCCAGCCCTCCGCCTCGAACTTGCCATGCAGGACCGCCTTTTCCAGCGATCGTGCAGGCAAACCGGCATCACGATCCTCGGGCGTATAGAACTTGCTGAAATGCTGGCCGATGACTTCGGACGCCCGATAACCCTTGATGCGCTCTGCACCGGCATTCCAGTTGGTGATGCGGCCTTCGGGATCGAGCATATAGATGGCATAGTCGACGACGCCCTCGACCAGGAGCCGGAACCGGCGCTCGCTTTCGAACAGGTCCCGTCTTTCAGAAGGCTGGAACAGCCCTTTAGCCGACATGCCAATTCCTTTGGCGCCTGGGAATAACCCCACTCAATCAAGCAGGCGAATAATTGTTCCAAAAATCGAAGAAAATTCCGGCCGAGTTCGGCAGACACAGTTAATGAAGCGGTAGCAGCAAACACACTGGCTGTGGCTGGGTTTTTATGCCGCAAGCGTAAGGCGCCCGTCGATTTTTCCTCCGGCCGAAGCCGTGTAATATCAGCTCCGAAATATTGAAAAAGAGGCAGGATTTTCCGTGTCTTTGCGCCCCCTTCTCTGCCTCCTCACGGCTTTGTCAGGCGCCGTGGCGTTGTGCCATCCGGCTCTCGCGGCAAAACGCATCGCTCTCGTGGTCGGCAACAACGACTATACAGAAGTCTCGAAGCTGGAGAAGGCGACCGGCGACGCCCGCGCCGTTGCAGCGACGTTGCAAGGCCTTGGCTTCGACGTGATTGCCGTTCTCGATGCCAGCCGCGCCCGCATGTCGCGCGCATTGGTGGACTTTGAATCCCGTGTCCAGCCCGGCGATACGGCGCTTTTCTACTTTGCCGGCCACGGTGTTGCGCTGGACGGCGGCAATTATCTGCTGCCGACAGACATCCCGAATGTCACCGAAGCGCAGCGCAATCAGCTCCGTACCGACGGGTTCCTGGCCGACGATATCTCCGAGCGCCTGCGGGAGCGTGGCGCAGCAACCACCGTGATGATTCTGGATGCCTGCCGGAACAATCCTTTCAAGACAGGCGCGGGCCGTTCGATCGGACAATCGCGCGGGCTGTCGCGCATGGACACGCGGCGCGGCCTGTTCGTGATGTTCTCGGCAGGGGCCGGACAGGAGGCTCTGGACCGGCTCGGACCGGATGATGCGAACCCCAATTCGGTCTTCACGCGGCTCTTCGTCGATCTCGTGAAGCGATCCGATCTCGATCTGATCGATGTCGCGAAGGAATTGCAGATCGAAGTACCGAAGCTGGCGCAGTCGATCGGACACGAGCAGCTTCCGGCCTATTACGATCAGATTCCCGGCCGCATCTTCCTTGCGCGAGCGGATGGCGGAACACCGCCACCGGGCCGGCCTGCGTCACAGGCGATCGCGACAACAGTTCCCATCATCGCGACAACGCCTGTGCCTCCGCAAGTTTCAGCGCCACCCGCCGCCACACCATCGCCCTCTCCCGCTCCGGTCGTTGCCGCGCTGCCGCCCGCAACATATCGCGTGTTGCCGAATGTCTCGCAGGGCATCCACAACATGCGCAGCGGCCCCGGCACCAATTTCCCACTTGTTGTCTCGATCCCCGCGGGCGCAACCGGCCTGATCGTCGGACAATGCCGTCCGCCGCAGGATGGCAGAAGCACGTCGCCCTGGTGTCAGGTACAATGGCGCGGCCATTCCGGCTGGACATCCAGTTGCTGCATCGTCAACACGCAAACCGGTGCGTTCCCGCGCTGATATCGCTCGCGCGCTGAACCGGCCTGACGATCGTGAGGATGGAAATCGCGCGCGGATGAACCCGCGCGCGTAATAGCAATGGCGCCGTTTACGGCCGCCAGCCGGGAGGCGCGCCGTGTTTCTGGATCGCACCGACCAGTTCGCGATGCCGGCGATCTTCACGCCGCATGGAGATCGCAATGATCGCATGCGCCGGCGCAATCGCCCACAACCATGGCGACAGGAACAGAAGGCCCAGCACCAGGAACAGCACGAACACCACGGCATTGAAAACCGCCGCAAAGATCTGGCCGTTCAGCAGCAGCGCCAGCGGCGGCAGGAAAAACGCGAGAACGTAGATCATTCAGGGTCTCTCCCTTGTTCCCAAACTCATGTCCGGGACATGTTCCCGATGCCGGATATCCGGCATCTTGCAGCCATTCGATGTAGGAATGTCAGCCTCCAGCGCAAGATGTTGGGGTTTCGCAGCGGCTGAAAATGTCGGAAGACCTCTCGCTCAACGATGACAAACTCCGTGCACCATCACCGCCTCGTGCCATTGATCGTGGCTTGCGCCCTGTTCATGGAGAATCTCGACTCGACTGTCATCGCGACATCGCTGCCGGCGATCGCGGCCGACATCGGCACCAATCCGCTCGCGCTGAAACTGGCCGTCACCTCCTATCTGCTTTCGCTCGCTGTCTTCATTCCCGCCAGCGGCTGGACCGCCGACCGCTTCGGCGCCCGCAGCGTCTTTCGTGCAGCGATTGCTGTCTTCATGGTCGGTTCGATCGGCTGCGCCTTGGCGTCGTCGCTGGAAGGCTTCGTTGTTGCCCGCATCATCCAGGGCATCGGCGGCGCGATGATGACACCGGTCGGCCGGCTCGTTCTCGTGCGCACGATCGAAAAGCGCGAACTCGTCAGCGCCATGGCCTGGGTCACGATCCCCGCCTTGATCGGTCCCGTCGTCGGCCCGCCGCTCGGCGGCTTCATCACGACTTACGCGTCATGGCACTGGATCTTCATCATCAACTTGCCGATCGGCCTCATCGGGATCGTTCTCGTTACGCTTTACATCGATCCGGTGCCCGCCGATCATCAGGAGCCGTTCGACGCGATGGGCATGATATTGGCCGGTATCGGCGTTGCGGGTTTGGCTTTCGGCCTTTCCGTTGCAGGGCTCGATATTCTGCCGTGGCCGATCGTCGTTGCGCTGATCGGCGTCGGCGCGGTCGCCATGACGGCTTACGTCTTTCATTCCTGGCGCGTGCCCGCGCCCATCCTCGACTTTTCGCTGCTGCGCATTCCGACCTTTCACGCCAGCCTGGTCGGCGGTTATCTGTTCCGGCTCGGGATCGGCGCCATGCCGTTTCTGCTGCCGCTCATGCTGCAAACCGGCTTCGGCATGACACCGTTTCAATCCGGCCTCGTGACCTTCGCCGGCGCGGTCGGCGCCATCGGCATGAAGACCGTCGCCTCGCGCACCATCGCGCGTTTCGGTTTCAAGCGCGTGATGATCGTCAACGCGGTTATTTCTTCGATCTTCATTGCGGCCTGCGCGGTCTTCCGTCCCGGAATGCCGGTGACAATGCTGACGCTTATTCTGCTGATCGGCGGCTTCTTCCGCGCGCTCGAATTCACTGCCGTCAACACCATCGCCTATGCCGATATCGATCCGCGTCGCATGAGCCGCGCGACTGCTCTGGCTTCCGTCGGACAGCAATTGTCGATCTCAACCGGCGTCGCAGTCGGAGCCCTGCTGGTGGAATTGTCGCTGAAATGGCGCGGTGCGAGCGAACTCACGCCGACGGATTTTACGCCCGCCTTCCTCGTGGTTGCGGCGATATCGGCGTCGTCGGCGTTGCTGTTCTGGAAATTGCCCGCCGATGCGGGGGCTGAAATGTCGGGCCGTTTGCCCGAAAAGACCGAGACAAATGCTGTTAAGGCCGAACCGATTGCGGCTGGCGAAACATCCGATCAACGCGTGGGGTGATGCACGGATACCTAATCCCCGCTCATTCCCGCGAAAGCGGGAATCCAGAATTCACCTGATGCAGTCAATTCTGGGCCCCCGCTTTCGCGAGAACGAGCGGAGCTAGATCACAGAAAGCGATCAGACCGCTTCCTTGAGTTCTTTGGCGGCGCGGAAGGCAATCTTCTTGCTCGCCTTGATCTTGATCGCTTCGCCGGTGGCCGGATTGCGGCCCATGCGGGCAGCGCGCTTGCGCACCTGCAGGATGCCGAGACCGGTGAGACGAATGCGTTCGCCCTTCTTCAGGTGCTTGGTGATGAGTGCAACGAAATCGTTGAGCATCGCCTCGCCCTGCTTCTTGGTCAGCTGATGATCTTCAGCGAGGACCGCTGCGATCTGCTTCAGCGTGATCTTGCCCGCTGCCGCAGCCTTCGGAGCTGCCGTCTTCTTCGCTGTCGACTTTGCAGCCGCCTTTGTCTTTGCTTTTGCCGCCATAGGAGTATGCCCTCTAAACTGCGCGGGTGTGCGCACGGCCCCGAAATAAGAGATTCGGAGCCCGATGCGAAGCGCCGGCAAGCCGAAAAGCTCAAAAATATCGGTAAAATGGGCCTCCAAAGGCCTTCATACACGGAAAAGTCAATAAAAACGGGCTCAAATGAGGCTGCCAGACGTCAATTCCGCCCGCGGAAACCGCTCGCAAACACATATAATTCGGCAGAATCGGCCCGGCTGGCCGCCGGTTTGATGTGCTTGACGCTCGAAAAGCTGCGTTTCAGAAGCGTTAAAAGCTCTCCCTCAGTGCCGCCCTGCAACACCTTGGCAAGAAAAACGCCGCCCGGATTCAATATCTCGGTCGCGAATTCGGCTGCTGCTTCGACCAGCGCCATGATCTTCAGATGATCGGTTTTACGATGGCCGGTCGCATTCGCCGCCATGTCGGACAGCACGACATCGGCGTTGCCGCCCATCCGTTCTTTCAGAATGTCCGGCGCCTTGGGGTCGAGGAAATCGAGGTTGAGATGATCGACACCGGGGATCGCATCCATGTCGAGAATATCGATCGCGACGACATGCCCCTTTCCTTCTGCGGCGCCAACGCGCTTGGCTGCGATCTGACTCCAGCCACCGGGCGCAGCACCGAGATCGACGACACGCGCACCCGGTTTCAGAAAGCGATACTTGTCATCGATTTCCATGAGCTTGTAGACCGCGCGCGAACGATAGCCCTCGCGTTTGGCACGCGCGACGAAAGGATCGTTGAGTTGACGTTCGAGCCAGAGTTTCGACGAGAGGGTCCGGTTCTTGCCGGTCTTCACGCGCGTCTTCAGTTCACGCTCACCCCCGCTACTGCGCGCACCCTTCACGAAACAGCACTCGCCTCACGCCAGATCCGATCCGCGCGCATCATCTGCACCAGCATGCCCTCGCGCAGACCGCGATCGGCGACGCGCAGGCGTGCGCTCGGGAAAGCACGGCGGATCGCTTCAAGGATGGCACAGCCTGCGAGCACAAGATCCGCCCGCTCCGCGCCGATACAGGCATTGTCGACACGCTCGTCATAGGACATGGCCAGCAGCCGCCTCATCACATCGCTGACCTCGTCATCCATCATCCAGCAACCATCCACCCGGCGTCGATCGTAACGGCGCAATCCAAGATGCACACCGGCGATCGTCGTGACGGTTCCCGACGTGCCGAGCAGATGCATCTCGCAGGAGTGACCGGACGCGTGCTCGCGCGCAAAATCGGACATATGGGCCGCGACCTCGTCGACCATCGCTTCGAAAATCTCACGCGTGACAACGACACCGCCATGGCGCTCGGCCAGCGTCACCACACCGACAGGCAGCGAGACCCACCCGCGCATATCCGGCTGGGGTGGCCCGGAATGGCAAGATTGCGGTCGTCCCAGCTTGGCGATCTCGGAGGAACCGCCGCCGATATCGAACAGGATGGCGCCATCCGAATCCGGATCGACCAGGGGCGTGCAGCCGATCGCCGCGAGCATCGCCTCGGTTTCACGATCGACGATCTCAAGCGTGATGCCGACATCCTGGCGGACACGGTCGAGGAAATCGACGCCGTTTGCAGCAAGGCGGCAGGCTTCGGTTGCGATCAGCCGCGTGCGCGTGACACCGCGATTACGCATCTTGTCCCGGCAGATCGACAGCACCTCGATGGCACGGGCAATGGCGGGCTCGCCGAGCCGGCCCGAGGCGGTGATGCCCTCACCCAGCCGGATGATCCGTGAAAAGGCATCGACGACCCGAAAGCCGTCATGCGTCGCCCGGGCGATCAGCAGGCGGCAATTGTTGGTTCCCAGATCGAGCGCCGCATATGTCGGGCCGCACAGGTCAACACCGACCGCGGAAAAATCCGCGCGGCCGTCACGCTGCACCTGTTCCTGGAACGAGCCTCGATCCCCGCCATAGCCGAACCTTTGCGCAGGATCGACCAGCGCTTGGTCACGCGCGGGATCGAGGCCGGTCGCCCGCACCTCGTCGTTCATCAAGCTCGTCCTACCGCGCGTTGCCCAAGGTTCGCCCACAGAAAGCGTTTCGAGGCGCTCCGGCGGTTTTCTGTTCAAAGTTCAGGCAAAGTGTAGAGAGAGGACGCTGGCCTTGCAACCGACGGGAAACAGGCATGCTGGCGGCCATTCTTGTGGGCCGGAGGCCGGATCGTTATCTCCTGCGGAACCTCCTGTCATTCCCTCCCGCCATCGATGGCCGTATGAACATTCGCGAAAAAGCCCCGCAATCGACGAATCTCGAGCAGGATTGGTCCCTGGCCAAGTTCGGCGTAGGCCAGCCCGTCCTGCGGACCGAGGATCCGACGCTTGTCCAGGGGCGCGGCCGGTACACCGATGACATTAACCTCACCGGACAAGTTTATGCGGTGATCGTGCGCTCGCCCCATGCGCATGGCATCATGAACGGCATCGATACCGGGGCGGCCAGCGCCATGCCGGGCGTGCTCGGGGTCTATACGGCGGCCGATCTTGCCGACTATGGCCGGTTGAAATGCCTCACGCCGTTCAAGAACCGCGATGGCTCGGCGATGAAGGTTCCGGCGCGTCATGCGCTGGCGGACCGGAAGGTGCGGTTCGTCGGCGATCCGGTGGCCTTCGTCGTCGCGGAAACGGCCAGCCAGGCGCGTGACGCCGCCGAAGCAGTGACGCTGGATATCGATCCCCTTCCCGCAGTCACGCTGGCCAGTGCCGCCACCCAGCCGGACGCGCCGCAATTGTTCGACGACGTGCCGGGCAATGTCGCGCTCGATTATCACTATGGCGACAGCGACAAGGTGGCCGAAGCTTTCGCGCAAGCCGCGCATGTGACCAGGCTGTCCTTGCGCAATACGCGCCTTGTGGTGGCGCCGATGGAACCGCGCGCGGCGATCGGCGAATACGATGCCGCTCATGAGCACTGGACCCTGCATTCGCAGAGTCAGGGTGTGTTCGGCATGCGAGGCCAGCTTGCCGACATCCTGGGCGCGAAACCGGACAAGGTGCGCGTGCTGACCGGCAATGTCGGCGGCTCGTTCGGCATGAAGGCACAGGTCTATCCCGAATATGTCTGCATCATGCATGCGGCCCGCCAACTCGGCCGGCCGGTGAAATGGACCGATGACCGCTCGGGTTCATTCGTGTCCGACGCGCATGGCCGCGACCATGAAATCGACGTTGAACTGGCGCTGGACAAGGATGGGCACTTTCTTGCCATCCGGGCTGCGAGCCTTGGCAATATGGGCGCCTTTCTCGCGACCGTTGCGCCGGTGCCCGCGACACTCAACATCGTCAAGAACATCGTCAGCGTCTATCGCACGCCTCTGCTCGAGGTGTCGGCCAAATGCATCTTCACCAATACGACGCAGGTCACGGCCTATCGCGGCGCCGGCCGCCCCGAAGGTAATTATTACATGGAGCGGCTCATCGACACGGCCGCCGCCGAAATGGGCATCGATCGTCTCGAACTGCGCCGCCGCAATCACATCGCGCCGACCCAGATTCCTTACGCGGCGTCGTCCGGCATGGTCTATGACAGCGGTGACTTCCCCGCTTTGTTCGAACAGACACAGAAGATTGCCGATGTCGCCGGCTACGAGGCTCGCAAGCGCGAAAGCGCCGCGCGGGGCAAGCTGCGCGGGCTCGGTATCGGCTCGTTCCTTGAAGTCACGGCCCCTCCCGGCAAGGAAATGGGCGGCATCCGCTTCGAGGCCAATGGCGATGTGACGATCATCACCGGCACCCTCGATTACGGACAGGGTCATGCCGCCCCGTTCGCGCAAGTGCTGTCGCGCACGCTGGGTATCCCGTTCGAGCGCATCCGCCTACTGCAAGGCGACAGCGATCAACTGATCGCGGGCGGCGGCACCGGCGGTTCACGTTCGGTGACCGCGAGCGGTGCCGCGATTGTCGAAGCCTCGGCCAAGGTGATCGACAATGGCAAGGCGATTGCCTCGCACGTCCTTGAAGCATCGCCCGGCGATATCGAGTTTGCCAATGGCCGCTTCACGATTACCGGCACCGACCGGTCGATCGGCATCATGGAGCTGGCGGAAACGCTTCGTTCCGGCCTGAAACTACCGGACGACGTGCCGCAGACGCTCGATGTCAGCCACACATCCGATGGCGTGCCATCGGCCTTTCCGAACGGCTGTCATATCTGCGAAGTGGAGATCGATCCCGAAACGGGCACGACGGAAATCGTGAAATATTCGTCGGTCAACGACTTCGGCACCGTTATCAATCCGCTGCTGGTCGAGGGCCAGGTGCATGGCGGCGTAATCCAGGGCATCGGCCAGGCGCTGATGGAGAACGCGATCTACGACGACGACGGCCAGTTGCTGACGGGCTCGTTCCAGGATTACGC
>JAEXXW010000297.1 GCA_023405565.1 Pseudomonadota bacterium | reverse complement strand
CTCAACGCGCCACAGATTGCTTGACGCGTGCGCCGGGACGAACACAATCGTCGCGACGTATCATTTTCCGCCGCCTGTCTTCGGGCATATCGTGCGATCGGGATCGGGATACGCATTCGAGCCGATTGCATGACGGACGGAGCCTGAATCCAGCCGTTCGGAATGTGACAACAGGAGATTTTATCGTGAGACTTGCAAAATTCGGATTGGGGATGGCCTTTTCGGCCATGCTGGCGACGACGGCGATGGCGCAGCAGCCGGTGAAGATCGGCATGATCACGACCTTGTCGGGACCCGGCGGTTATATTGGCGCCGACATCCGCGATGCCTTCCAGCTTGCGATCGATATGGAAGGCGGCAAGCTCGGCGGCGTTCCGGTTCAGCTCGTGGTCGAAGACGATGGCTTCAAGCCGGGGCAGGGCAAGCAGATTGCCGACCGTATGATGAAGACGGACGGCATCAAGCTGTTCACGGGCATCATCTTCTCCAACATCGCCGGCGCGACGGTGCCAGACATTGTGGACGGCGGCGGAATTTACGTCAGCCCGAATGCCGGCCCCTCGAATTTCGCCGGCAAGGAATGCCACAAGAACTATTACGTTGTGTCGTGGCAGAACGACTCATTGCACGAGAGCGCGGGGCAGAACGCCAACAATCTCGGTTACAAGAAGATTTTCCTTCTTGCGGCGAACTATCAGGCCGGCAAGGACGCCATTGCGGGCTTCAAGCGTTTCTACAAAGGTGAGATCGCTGGTGAGATTTACACGCGTCTCGACCAGACCGATTACGCACCGGAAATGGCGCAGATCCGCGCCGCCAAGCCTGATGCCGTCTATCATTTCCATCCGGGCGGTCTCGGCATTGCTTTCACCCGCCAGTATCAGCAGGCTGGTCTCCTCGGCACCATTCCGATGGTTGTCGCGGCCCCGTCTGTCGATGCGAACATCGTAAAGGCCGTCGGCGACGCAGCGATCGGCATCAATGGCACGACGCACTGGAACACGGATTTCGATAATCCTGCCAACAAGAAATTCATGGAAGCATGGACCAAGAAGTTCGGTGCCGACCGAGTGCCGACCTATTATGCCGGTCAGGCCTATGACACGGCGCTGGCTATCGGCGCGGCGCTGAAGGGCTCCGGTGGCGATGTGAAGGACACCGAGAAATTCCGCCAAGCCATGCTGAAGGCAGATTTCGAGGCGGTGCGTGGACCGTTCAAGTTCGACAAGAACCAGCATCCGATCCAGGACTGGTACGCGATCAAGGTCGAGAAGGGTGCAGACGGCAAGCCGGTGATCAAGACCGGAGCCAAGGTCTTCTCCATGCAGGGCGACGTTTACGCCAAGGATTGCAAACTGTAAGCACTGCAAGCGTCGAGCGATTGATCCGGCCGGGAGGCAGCAAGCCTTCCGGCTTCGATCGGGTGAGGGGATGATTGCCGTTATGATGTGTTGCCAGCCATGACGCTTGTGCTCGAGCAGATCCTGAACGGGTTTCAGTTCGGCATCATGCTGTTCCTGCTCGCGGCAGGACTGACACTCATCTTCGGCATCATGAACGTGATCAATCTCGCGCACGGCTGCCTCTACATGATCGGCGCCTATGCGGCCGCGCTCGTTGCGGCGCGCACCGGGTCTTTCCTGCTCGCCGTTCCGGCCGGGCTGGTGGCCGCAGCCGTTGCCGGTCTGATCATCGAATTCCTGGTCATCCGCAAACTCTACAATCGCGATCACCTCGAGCAGGTGCTTGCGACTTTCGGTCTGATCCTGTTCATCAATGAAGGCGTGACGATGCTGTTCGGTCGCACGCCGCTCTTCGTTGCGATTCCGCCGGTGTTGTCGGGTTCGATCGAGCTTATCCCCGGTATTCCGTATCCGGCCTATCGCCTGGCCATCATGGTGGTCGGTTTGCTCGTGGCTGTTGGTCTGTATCTGCTCGTCAACAAGACGCGGATCGGCATGCTGGTGCGCGCCGGCTCGACCCATCGCGAGATGGTGCGAGCGCTCGGTGTCGATATTCGCCTGCTCTACACGATCGTGTTCGCGCTCGGCGCCTTGCTGGCGGGGCTCGCCGGTCTGATGGCCGGGCCGCTGCTGGCCGTGCAGGTCGGCATGGGCGAGCAGATCCTCATTCTGACTTTCGTTGTCGTGGTGATCGGCGGTCTCGGTTCGATCCGCGGTGCGTTTTATGGCGCGTTGATCGTCGGGCTGACCGACACGGTGCTGCGCGCGTTCCTGCCGGGTTTCTTCAAGACCTTCATGAATGCCTCCGAAGCCGACGCGCTGGGCGCTGGCCTCTCATCGATGGGCATCTATCTCGTGATGGCGCTTGTGCTCCTGATCCGGCCGCAAGGGCTGTTCAATGCTCAAGGTTGACGAGACATACATCGCGCAGGCGAAAGGCCAGCCGCGTCGCTCGCTGTGGCCGGTGGTGGGCACGATCGTCTTCATCCTTTGCGCGGCGGCATTTCCGTTTGCCGCGAAGGCGATCGGCGATCCGTCGCTCATCGGCCTCGTCACGCGCATCGCGATCTATGCCATCGCGGCGGCGAGCCTGAACCTCATTCTCGGTTATGGCGGTCTCGTGAGCTTCGGACACGCGGCTTATTTCGGTGTCGGCGGCTATGTCGTCGGCATTCTCTACAGTCATTATGTGTCGGGCGATCCGTTCTGGGGCTTCATACCGGGCACCAACCAACTATTGATCACGATCCCGGCGGCGATCATCGTCAGTGGCCTGTTCGCGCTGGTTCTGGGCGCGCTGTCGCTGCGCACCAGCGGCGTGCCGTTCATCATGATCACGCTCGCCTTTGCGCAGATGCTGTATTTCCTGTTCGTCTCGCTGAAGGCCTATGGCGGCGATGACGGACTGATCGTGCGCCGCCGCAACGTGCTGGCCGATCTCAATATGGCGGATGACACGACCTTCTATTACGTGACAATCGGCATTGCCGTGCTCTACTTCATCGTTTTCGCGCGGCTCGTGCGCTCGCAATTCGGTGTCGTGCTGGGCGGTATCCGCCAGAACGAGCGCCGTATGGCGGCGGTTGGTATCTCGACCTATCAATACAAGCTGGTGGCGTTCGTCATCGCCGGTATGGGGGCGGGGCTTGCCGGCGCGTTGATGGCGAATTACTCGAAATTCGTCAGCCCGGACATGCTGCACTGGACCAAGTCCGGTGACCTGATGATCATGATCATCATTGGCGGCACCGGCACGTTGCTGGGTCCGGTTCTGGGCGCGGTGGTGCTGATCGGTCTTGAGACCTATCTCACGTCGTGGACCGAGCACTGGAAGTTCTTCCTTGGTCCGATCCTGATCCTGATCGTGCTGTTCTCGTCGGGCGGCCTGACCTCGATCTTCTCTGGATGGAGCCGCAAACGTGAGTGAACCGCTGCTCCGCGTTAACGGCCTGATGAAGCGCTTCGGCGGTCTCGTGGCCACCAACAACCTGTCGCTCGATGTGGCGGAAGGCGAATTGCACGCGCTGATCGGTCCGAACGGCGCCGGCAAGACGACATTCATTTCGCAGCTCGCCGGCGAGCTGCGTCAGGACAAGGGTACGATCCAGTTCGACGGCAAGGAAATCACGCCGTGGAAGACGCCGGTCCGCGTGCAGCACGGGCTCGCGCGTTCGTTCCAGATCACGCAATTGCTGCCGGATTACACGGCGCTCGATAACGTCGCCATCGCGGTGCAATCTCGGCGCGGCCACAGCTATCATTTCTGGAAGGATGCGCGCGGCATCACCGATATTCGCGACGACGCGCGTGCCCAGCTCGACCGTATCGGCCTTAGCGCCCGTGCCGACACGCAGGTCAGCGAGCTGTCGCATGGCGAGCAGAAGCAGCTTGAACTGGCGATCGCGCTCGCGACTTCGCCGCGCATGCTGCTGCTCGACGAGCCAATGGCGGGCCTCGGCACGGCCGAATGCACGCGCATGATTGACCTTTTGAAAGTGCTGAAGACCGAGGTGACGATCCTTCTGGTCGAACACGACATGGATGCCGTGTTCGCACTGGCCGACCGCATTTCGGTTCTGGTCAATGGCGAGCGGATCGCGACCGGCAGCGTCGACGACATTCGCAACGACGAAACCGTGCGCGTGGCCTATCTCGGCGAAGGTGACGCGTGATGCTGAAGGTTGAAGGCCTGCAGGCCAGCTACGGACGCAGTCAGGTGCTGTTCGACATCGACCTCGAAGTGGGCGAGGGCGAGATCGTCACGCTGCTCGGCCGCAACGGCATGGGCAAGACCACGACCATCCGGTCGGTCATGGGCCTGACGCCGCCGGGTGGCGGCAGCGTTGCGTTTCTTGGACAACCGATTGCCGGGCGCACGCCGGAAGTGATTGCGCGCGGCGGCATCGGCCTTGTGCCGGAAGGCCGGCAGGTGTTTCCGCTGCTGACGGTGTACGAAAATCTCGTTGCCACGGCGTCCAACCGCCTGAAGCGCAAGAATCCGTGGACGCTGGACGAAGTGTTCAAGCTGTTCCCGCGCCTCAAGGAGCGCCGCAATCAATTTGCGCGTACCTTGTCGGGCGGCGAGCAGCAGATGCTGGCGGTCGGCCGCGCGCTGATGACCAACCCGCAATTGCTGATCCTCGATGAGGCGACCGAAGGCCTTGCGCCGGTGATCCGCGCCGAGATCTGGAGCTGCATCTCGCTCCTGAAATCGCGCGGGCAATCGATCCTGATCGTGGACAAGAACCTGTCAGTGCTGAAACGCATTGCCGACCGGCATTTCGTCATCGAAAAGGGCCGTACGGTATGGCGCGGTACCAGTGCCGACATGGACCGCGATGCTGCGCTGGTGCACCGCTACGTGACGGTCTAGGAGGCTGGCTGCGTCGCTCTCAGGCCATCTGGCCTTCCTGACGGTGTGCTGCCGCAATCCTGTTCATCGCCCGTGTCTCTTGAGTTTCCGCATCGTTTGGTCTTCAGATGCGGCATGAATTTGCATCAATCGCTTTCGGTGCCGGCACCGCGTGAAGCTGTCGATCTTGTGATGAGAGACGGTGCCGTGATCCGGCTGCGCCGCTACGGGCAGCCGGGCGCGACGCGGCTTGTGCTGAGTCACGGCAACGGCCTCGCAATCAATGCCTATCTGCCGTTCTGGCTGCCACTGACGGATACTTACGATGTCGTTTTGTTCGACATTCGCAATCATGGCGAGAACCCGCCGCACGACCCGGATGTGCATGGCTGGGAAAGCATCTATGACGATTACGAAGAGATATTCCACGGTATCAAGGCGCATTTCGGCGAGGCCCGAACGGTCGGCGCATTCCATTCGCTGTCATCGATCGCGGCGCTGGAGCACACGCTGCGGCAGGGCCGGCACGGGGATGGCAAGCGCTGGGACGGGTTGTGCCTCTTCGATCCGCCGATCCTGC
>JAEXXW010000270.1 GCA_023405565.1 Pseudomonadota bacterium | reverse complement strand
CGATGCCAGGACGTCCGGTACCGAACGGATCAGGTCGCGCCGGCCATTGCCGTCGAAATCGACGGCGAATTTCACGAACGACGACGGCAGGAACTGGGTCTGACCGATCTCGCCCGCCCAGGCGCCTCGGAGCTGCTCGGCGGTGTAATCCCCCCGATCGATGATGCGCATGGCATCGAGCAATTCATTCTGGAAGCGCTCGGTGCGGCGACAATCATGCGCCAGCGTGGCCAGCGAACGCAGCGCCGATTGCTTGCCCTGGTTGACGCCGAAATCGGTCTCCAGCCCCCAGATGGCGATCACCACCGCACCGGGTACGCCATATTGCTGCTCGATGCGCGACAGCAAGGCCGCGTGCTGCTTCATCAGGCTCTTGGCCTTGCCGATGCGCTGATTGATGCGCGGCAGGCCGAATTCCTCGAAGCTGCGCTTGAAATGCCCCTGCCGGCGATCCAGCGCCAGCACCTGCGGATCGGGCGTCACATTCGACAAAGCCGCGGCGGTCCGTTGCGAAATGCCTTTGCCGACGGCCTCGCGCTGGAAAGTGGCCACCCAGGCATCGAAATCGCCGCCACACTGAGCGGCTAATGCAGGAAGCGCCTGAAAGCCGATCACCAAGCTGAACAGGCCACCCGCAACGTATTTGCTGAAAGATGCCACGGCCCCGCTCCAATATTCATTTCGCCCGGTTTGACGGGCGTAATGGCTGAACGAATTCTCAGGGCTTATTCTATCGCGAGCATTCCGGCAAAACGCCATCGCCGCGCGCATCGCATGATGCGGCACGGAGACGCAATAACAGGGGGTCAATAAAACGAAGGACGTCGGCCGCGTTGCGGCCAACGATCACCGCTCGACGAAGGCCTTTTCGATCACGAAGTGACCGGGCTCGCTGTGATTGCCTTCATCGAAACCGAGACCCGTGAACATGTTCTTCAGGTCTTCCAGCATCGCCGGACTGCCGCACAGCATGATGCGGTCGGTGTCGATCGACAGCGGCGGCTGGCCGATGTCATTGAACAACTTCGCCGTCGAGATCAGGTCAGTGATGCGGCCACGATTACGGAACGGCTCGCGCGTCACAGTCGGGTAATAGACGAGCTTGCCGTCGAGCATTTCGCCGAAGACCTCGTCGTTCTTCAGGTTCTCGACCACCTGTTCGCCATAGGCGAGTTCGGCGACCTGACGGCAGCCATGGACGAGAACGATGCTCTCGTATCGCTCGTAGACGTCCGGGTCCTTGATGAGGCTGACGAAGGGGGCAAGGCCGGTGCCGGTCGACAGCAGCAGCAGGCGCGATCCCGGCAGCAGGTTATCTGTGATCAGCGTGCCGGTGGCCTTGCGGCCGACCAGGATCGTGTCGCCTTCCTTGATGAGTTGCAGCCGGGAGGTCAGCGGACCATCCGGAACCTTGATGCTGAAGAATTCGAGCGATTCCTCGTAATGGGCGCTGGCCATGCTGTAGGCGCGCAGCAGCGGACGGCCATCGACCTCAAGACCCATCATCGCGAACTGGCCGCTCTGAAAACGAAAGCCGGGATCGCGGGTGGTGGTGAAGCTGAACAAGGTGTCGGTCCAATGACGAACTGAAAGAACCTGCTCCCGATTGAATGCGCTCATAGCCTGTCCTTGGCCCTTCCCGCGGGGCCCGAAATGCCTAGTACCGTGAGGAATTTTCACTGCATTGCACAAAATCAGCCGTCTTGCACCCGCTAAAGCTTGGAATCCCTAGAAAATCCGGGAGCCCTGCGCTGTTTGCATAGCGAGGATAAAATACCTCCGGCTCGCCCCCCGCTCGGGAATCACCCTCCTTCGCCATGGACCAAAATGAGAAGGGCTGCCCTCACGGACAGCCCTTCCATTGTCAAACCGCAGCCCGGTCTCGGACTGGCACTGGCCGCAAATTAAGCGGCGCAGCCCTCGAACGAGCCGAGGGACCAGTTCACAAGAGTCCGCGCAAACGGCGATAGACAATGAGACACTGGATCACCTCCTTTCGGTTGTTAACGATGCCAAGAATCTAGGCAGGAGCGGTCGATTCGCAAAGTTCAAAAGACCGGCAGGGTCTGCCCAGCGCGCAATCAGCAGGCAGCGCTAGGATCAGTGACGGTGAGACTTCTCGAAGGCAGCCTTCTGCTCCGGCGAGGCCTCTTTCTGGTATTTGGCGCGCCACTCGTCATAGGACATGCCGTAAACGACCTCCCGGCTCTGATCCTTGCTGAGCGGAACGCCCTTCTGGTCGGCGGCCTCTTTCATCCAGTTGGACAGACAGTTCCGGCAGAAACCGGCGAGGTTCATGAGGTCAATATTCTGGACATCGGTGCGGCTGCGCAGATGCTCGACCAGACGCCGGTAGACGGCAGCCTCCAGCTCGGTGCGGGTCTTGTCGTCGATCGTCGGCGTCGGTTCGGTCATGGCGAATATCCTTTCATCGGCCGGTACATAATCGCGTGGCCAGGCCATTTCCATCGCGTGGCCAAGTCATTTCCACACGCCCTGGCGGTCGGTTGCAGTGCAGGACGGGCTTTGCGTGACTTGGACCTGTAGCCCCCTTAGAAACTTGCCATCCTTGCTATCGCCAAACCGCCCGATCACGAAATAAGACGGCCACATCGTTCCCATGACTGTCCTAGGCTATTCCGCTCAACGCCCGTTTCTCGAGCGCCTGTTTCAGACGGCTGTCGCCGCCGCGCATCCTACCCGCTTCCTGCCCGCCTTATTGCCCCCCGCACCAGACACCGGCCGCCTCATCATCCTCGCTGCGGGAAAGGCGGCTGGGTCAATGGCCGAGGTTGCCGAAGCGCATTACATCGCTGCGGGCTTCCCAAAAGAACGCATGAACGGCATCGCCGTTGCCCGGCATGGCTATGGCCGTCCGTTGCGGGTGGTCGAAATGGTCGAGGCCGGCCACCCGGTGCCCGATCAGGCCGGTCTCGACGCGGCGGCCCGCACGCTCGAACTCGCCGATTCAGCCTCGTATGGCGACCTGGTCCTGGTGCTGATGTCGGGCGGCGCTTCTGCCAACTGGATCGCGCCGGCCGACGGCCTCTCGCTCGCATCGAAACAGGCGGTGACCCGCGCCCTGCTCCGCTCGGGCGCCTCGATCGGCGAGATCAACACCGTACGCAAGCATCTCTCGCGCATCAAAGGCGGCCGGCTGGCGCAACACGCCTATCCTGCGCGCGTCGTGACCATCGGCATCTCGGATGTGCCAGGTGACGATCCCGCCGTGATCGGTTCGGGACCAACAGTTCCCGATCCAAGCACGCTCGCCGACGCCGCAGCCATTATCGACCGCTATGGTCTCGAACTACCCGGCAATGCGTTTCTGGCCTTGCGCGATCCGCGCAACGAGACGCCAAAGCCCAACGATCCGCTGTTCAATGCGACCAACTATATCCTCGCGGCCAAGCCGCTCGATGCCTTCGCGGCCGCCGAAGCCGAAATCGGCGCCGCCGGCTATGACTGCATTTTTCTCGGCGACCGCGTCGAGGGCGAGGCACGCGATGTCGCAGCGGCACAAGCCAAAATGGCGCTTTCGCTCCAGGCCGAAGGCCGGCGCGCGGTGATCCTGTCCGGTGGCGAATTGACCGTCACCATCCGCGGACAGGGCCGCGGCGGTCCCAATCAGGAATATGCGCT
>JAEXXW010000258.1 GCA_023405565.1 Pseudomonadota bacterium | reverse complement strand
GCGCCATGAACGGATTCGCATTCGAGAATATTTCATATTGAAGTCTCAACGGATGGCTTTGCCGCGACCATTCCGCCATCATCGGGTTGGCGAGTGCACGTATCCAGGGTTGCCACCAGGTACGATAGAGCGCGAGATTGACTTCCGAGACGCGCGCTGCAGCTTCAAACCGCCTTTCGTCCTCGTCGGTATTTCCACCGAGCGCCCGGATATCATCGAGGGTCCGCGCTTCGCATCGCATCACCCAATCACCGGAGATCAAATCCGCGTTGGTCTCATGAGGTCCCCGCCGCTCGAAGGTCGCCTCGTACAGCCCCGGCGGCAACGTATCGATCAGCTCGATATTGTCGGAAAGCTCCCGGTATTCCTTACGCGCAACATTCGACGCGACAAAGATACCAAGATGGCCGACGCTTTCATGAACCGAATAGACAATCGTCTGGCCGTAGCGACGAATATCGTCGACGCTCTCATAGAGATCGAGAATCCAGCCGAGGGCCTGTTGAGGCGGGGTGATGTTGTCGCCTTTGGAGCAGAACACCACGATCGGTGAGCGAATGCTGCGAAGGTCGACGGCCACGCCATCAGACGTTTTGATCTGACCGGCTGAAAGTTTGTTCCCAATGAAAAGTTCGTCGACAATGAACTGAATCTCGTCGGCGTTGAGATTGACGTGACCACCCCACCATCGTTCAAAGCCGAGATACCGCTCAGCTTCTGTGTCGATCTTGGAGTACAGATTATACTGTTTGCCCCAGTAGGTGTTGGATGGATTCTGGTTCTCAAAATTCTGAACCAGGTAAGCACCATCGAATTTGCCGCAGCCCAGGTCGCTAACGAGCGCCGTGAGCCAACTGCCGCCCAGCAATCCGCCGGTATACCGCATCGGATATTTGCCGTGCACGCCACCCCAATATGACAGTGGCGAGCCGGCAACAATGATGGGACCGAACAGCTCCGGTCTTATAGCCGCGAGCATCATGACGGCCCAGCCAGCCTGGCAATTTCCGATCACACAGGGTTTACCATCAGCCGCGGGATGTCGGCTGATCACCCGTTCAAGGAAGACAGCTTCCGCCCGGGCAACATCCTCGATGGTTTGACCGGGCACGGGATCGGGCAGGAAGCCGACAAAATAACAGGGATGACCAGCACGAAGCGCCGCCCCGATCTCGCTATCGGCTTTGAACCCACCAATCCCGGGCCCATGGCCCGCTCGTGGGTCCACTACCACAAATGGCCTGGCGCGTGGATCAATGTCGATCCCCTCCGGTGCCACGATGCGCACGAGGGCATAATTGACGGGCCGCTCCAGCGTACGGCCATCCATCAGGAGTTCACATTCAAAATTGAGGACGTGCGGTGCCGTTTCCGCTGCGTGCTCGCGATAGGCGTTGCCCCTCTCGCGCATCACATCCAGGAAAAGGATCGAGCGTTGCGCCGCATCGGTCAGGTAAGCTGCGACATCAAGGAGTGAAAAAACGCCAGGCTCACTTTGGTGCGTTCCAGACGTCATGGCCAACTCTTACCCCTCCGCCGTCACCGCATCATGGCAACGTCAGTACTTGGCGCGTAGCCCGCTCCCCAAAAGGGTGCCTAAAGGCGAGGACCAGAGGTAGTGTACTTAGGTGTAGTATCCTGCTGTTTCCTCCCGACCCCGGCGTCACAATCCGTCTAATTTGAGACGGTCGATATGATCCTGGATGGTAAGAACCTTGTCGATCCCGCCGACTTTTTCACCGACGCCGTCGGCGCGCAGGAAATCACGCACATAGCCACGTGCCCCAACGATGCGCAGCTTGATACCCCGGACTGCGAGCTCCGTGTGCAGATCATGCAGCATGCGTGAGCCGGCAAGATCGATGAAGGGGGACGCCGAGAGATCGCAAATCAGCAGGCGGACATCGGAAGCAGCTGCAAGACGCAGCCTGTTCTGGATCGCCTCCAGCACAGCACCGGCGTTGACGTAGATCAGGGATGCTTCCGGCCGGACCACGAGGGCCTCGCGGGGCAACTCGTTCTCGGGATGGCGCGCGATGTCCGAATATACGTCCGTGCCAGGCACTCTACCGAGAATGCCAATATGCGGGCGGGACACACGCCAGAGCAGCAACGCGATGCACGCCATCGCAGCCAGCAGGATGCCCTGCAAAATGCCCAGCAACAGCACCGCGACGAGTGCAATGGCGGCGGCATAGAAATCGATCCGGCTGACGCGCCACATCCGCAACAGGGCCGGGAAATCAAAGAGCCCGAGGATCGCGGTCAGCACGACGGCCGCCAACACCGCCTTCGGCAGATTTTCGAGAAGCGTTGTGAGATAGAGGAGGCAAATGGCAAGCGTCAGCGAGGCGAAAATCAGCGCAAGCGGGGTTCGCGCTCCAGCCTTGTCATTAACAGCCGATTGCGACAATCCTCCGCCTACAGGATAGCCCTGCCCGAATGCGGTGAACAGATTGGCCGCGCCAATGCCGAGGAATTCCTGCCGCATGTCGAGCGGATATCCGTGTTTAGTCGCAAAAGTTCGCGCCGCGGAGATGCCTTCGACGTAAGCGAGCAGCACACACCCGGCCGCGAGCGGAAAGATACCTTCCACATCACGTAACCGGAGCGACGGCATGGACAGATCGGGCAGACCGCCCGCGATATGTCCGGTTACGGGCACGCCCGACTCCGGCCAACCGAGAAGGGTTGCCACCAATATCGCAAGCGCTACCACGGCGAGCGCGACCGGCCGTCCCGGCAGGAATCTTGCGCCGAGCAGAAGCAAGGCGATCGCGCCAATTCCAATCCCCAGCACAAGCGGCTGCGTCTGACCGAGCTGTCCTGCAAGAGCCAGCAAGCGCTCGAAGAAATTATGTCCACCACCCGGAACGCCAAGCAGACTCGGGATCTGGGTGAGACCGATCGTCAAGCCGGCGCCGATCTTGAATCCAACAAGGATGGAATCGCTGATCAATAGCGCGATGACACTGAGGCGAAGCACCCAGGAGAGGAAACACAACAAAGCAACCGTAAGAGCAGCAAGGCTCGCAATCTGTGCGTAGCGCTGCATGTCGCCGTCTGCCATCGCGCCGACGGTGGAAGCGATCATCAGCGAAATTGCCGATGTCGGCCCGATTGCAAGCTGCCGGGACGACCCCAGCAACGCATAGCCGAGGCCACCGAGCAGATAGCCGTAAATGCCGACCTGTGGTGGCAACCCCGCAAGTCCTGCATAGGCCAGCGATACAGGGATCGCGTAAGCGGCGAGCGTCACCCCGGCCACAAGGTCATTCGGCAACCAGGCGGCACAATACCCGCTCAGCCAGTTGATGGGCGGGACACGCCGCAGCGTCCCCGCTAGACTTGTATCTGTGACGTTCGAAACAGGGCTGTCGGCCATGACGGATCTTGCCCACTATTCCGCGATCGAAAAACTGCGCGATGGCCGCCGCGTCGAGATCCGCGCGCTTCGCCCGGATGATCGGACGGCTGTGCTTGCGGCCATCACCCGCACGAGTCCCCGTTCGATCTTCCGGCGGTTTCTCGCACCAAAACGAAAACTGACGGATAAAGAGCTCGATTACTTTCTGTCCGTGGACTTTGTAAATCACGTCGCACTTGTGGCTGTCGCTCTCGAAGACCCGGCTCGTCCGATCATTGGTGGCGCCCGCTTCATTGTTGTTCAGCCTGGGAAAGCTGAAGTCGCCTTTGCAATCATCGACCCCTATCAAGGTCAGGGCCTCGGAACCATTCTGATGCGCCACCTCGGCCACATCGCACGGGCGGCCGGGTTGCGCCACCTCGTTGCTGAAGTCCTGATGGAGAACACGCCGATGTTGAAGGTGTTCGCAGATAGCGGCTATCCAATGGCCAAGACATCCGGAGAGAATATCGTCCATGTGACCCTGGATCTTCAGGGGGCCAGCTAGATTTTCTCAAGTGGCGCTCCAGCCGAAAAAACTACGCAACGATCGTCTGGACCAAGATCGTAAAACGACCGCGAGGCGCCACGAAAACGACGCCTCTTTTAATAATTCAGCAAACGATCAAATTCGTCAAAGACTATAGCAACTTCGCCATGCAGGCGCCGCCGCGCAAAACCCCGTCATTGGTATTGGTTGTTTTCGCAGGGCCTTCCTTATCCAGAGCTGCCTTGCAGATCTTCCATGCCTGAGCGAGGCTAACTTTTTTTACGCTGTTTCTTCGGTGCTCACCGCAGCCATGGCAAATGCACTGGCAGCAATTGCGACAGCAATCTTGACATTAATTTTTGTCATCGATTCTTTCGGGTTTGTGCAATCCCATTCCAACAGCGATTAAACTGTTAGCGCCGCATGCGCCTTCGGAAATTGTACCTAGGTGTAGTCCGGCAATACCTTGATCCAATGCACGGCCTGCATGCGCAATGATTGACTACGCCAATCAACAGAGCGCTTTCTCGATAATCCCGCGCGATATGATACGCGGTCAGACATTGCTCCTGTGTCTGAAACGATTTAGCCGGATGAGATGCGCATGCAACATTGGCTGAGTGATACGTTTTTCAACATTCTTCACATTTTTCCAGCCGTTTTTACGGAGCCGGGATCGCCGAACTTTTTACTCGCAAGGGCAATAATCGGGCTTCTGGTCATCGCGTTGATTGCTTACCTGATTGTCTTCAAACCCCACCGCATATTCTTCGAATGGGCTCGCCGATCCCTGTCGAAGTGGATCAGATCATCCCGTCGGTAGATTTTGCAACGCACAACCGTGCAAGACACCCGCAAGATGCAGGATGGCGTTACATTCCTTGCGGAGGTGACAATCTCAGTGCCCGCTGAACACGAGATCCCTCACCGGCAATATCAAGGCCTGAATGCGCAGCAACAGCGCGTGCACCAAACCCACAGCATCCACTGCATGAAGCGTGAAGCGCCGGAACCAACCCACATCCTTCGATGCCAGGGTGTCATAATTGCTCGTATAGGCATTCGCAATGCAGCTGCTTCCCGGCGTCACGCCATCGAGGCCGCCCGGGTATAACGGCTCCAGCACGACAAAGATCGTTCCCGGCTGTGCGGCCTGACGCACCTCCAGGAGTTGTTCGCCGCCCCGGAACTGACCTGCGGCAATGAAATCCTGCACGCCCGTTACGACCATCGGGATCACGACCCATGGTTTTGAAATACAGGTGATCTCGGCAATCATTCCCGCTCTCATCACCTGCGCTTCGATCTGACCAAAGCCGGCCTGCACGCTCTTCCGGCCGGCCCCTTCCGGAATCAGGACGCCGGCAGGACGGACGAACGGATTGACGATATCACCCACCTGAAGAAGAAATTGCTCGACGCGTCCCGCCACGCCGGCGCGGATGACCGTCTTGTCCAAGGCCACCTGTGCCTCGGACAACGCCGCTTCGGCGCTCGCCCTCTGTGCCGGCAAAACAGTTGCGACCTTTGCCTCGACCGCGCGCTTTTGCGACTCGGCGGCATCGACGCCGCCTTGACGGGCCTTTACCGCGACCTGCAACCGCTCAATTTCGCGTCTGGCGACGATGTCGGCACCACGCTTGTTCAGCTCCTCCTTGGTCGCAAGTTCGTCGACGGCCTGCTGATACGCCCCTCTTGCCTGTTCCAGCTGACCTGCGGCAGCATCAATCTCGGCCTGGCCCTGCTCGATCTGGGCGTCGATTTCCGACACACGGCGTCTGGCTGTTTCAACTTCGGATCTCTGCTTTGAATCATCCAGCCGGAATATCGGCGCGCCTTTCTCAACGAAATCGCTCCCCTTTACATAGATCTGGGCCACACGCCCATTCGTTTCGGACACGATCGGCACGGAACGAAAGAATGCGGTCACCGACTGCGTCGAGGGATGAAAGTAAAAGATTGTGGTGATGAGCCCGACGGTCAGAAGCAGGCAGCCGATAATGCCCCAGCGCAGCTCGAACCAGACCGAATAGAGCGTAATCTCATGACCGATCCGCTTGCCTTGAGCATAACGGCGATAGAGATAGTCAGGCAGGATCGTGAGCAGAGAACAAAGCAGAAGCTCCAGCACGTCTCATCTCCCTCACGCCGCCTCGCGATCATTGGAGGCTCTTTGCAGGTCGTCTGCTGCCTTGTTTCCCTCTCCAGGCGCAATGCCCGCCATCTTCTCCGTCGATCCGGCAATGCGGCGCAGCGGCGTGCCAAAGTCCGGCAGATCCACCAATGCCAGAAGCAGGCCGGCTACCCAAAATACATGCTGATGGGTGAAGAGCGCGAGAAGGCCGAGCACAGCAACAATCTCGAACTGCAGCTTCTGTGACTTGTGCGCCATACGCTCGGGCAACGTATGCAGCCGAAGAAAGATGTTTCCGACAGCAAGCACCGCCAGGATGAGGAATATGCCGGTGACAACCATGAGGACGTCGGTTTCGCCCGGCGCGGTGATAAACCATGGGACATGCGGGGGAGCGGCCGGATGAATAGTCCCAACAGTGGACGATACGTCTTGGCTCATTGATTTCGCGCCTACGCCAAAAGTAATGACATCGCCACCGCCCGGAACAGGCACTCCGGCGATGTCGCCGCCCCACTGTTCTTAAGAGTTAAGGCCGACCCATTAATGCACGATCAGAAATACCATACACCTATCCCCGGGTATAGGTATCGAAGGATCGCGCTTGCGTGCGGCCCGCATCCGAACATTCCACCTTGGCTATGACATCAGCCATCCGCACAAGATCGGCCAGCGATCTCGCACCGAGCTTTCGCATCACGCTGCCGCGGTGGACTTTCACAGTCACCTGGCTGATGCCGAGCTGGGCCGCGATCGACTTGTTCATCAGCCCCGACGCGACCTTGCTCATGACCTCGCGTTCGCGGCCCGTCAGAGTTTCATATTTCGATTTGACGCCAGCAAGGCCGATCTCTGTCGCCAACCTCACCCGATCCCGCTCGAGACCGCGCCGCACGGCATCCAACAGCGCCTGCTCACGAAACGGCTTACAGAGAAATTCAAGCGCCCCCTCCTTCATCGCCTGAATCCCGATCGTGAATTCGGGATAGCCCGTCATGAAAACGATTGGAATATCAATCCCCTTCGCTTTCATATCGCCTTGAAGGTCGAGACCACTTTTGCCGGGGAGACGCACATCGAGAAGAAGACAACTTTCACGGTCCGTTCGGGGATGATTGAGAAAGGCATCTGTTGAAGCGAAACATTCGACGTCCAGCCCGACCGAACGGAGCAGATTGCTCAAGCCATCCCGAATATCCCGGTCATCGTCGATGACAAATACCACGCCAGAATTTGCGGAGCTTCCGGTCATCACTCCTCCTACGCATACTCTACCATCCCGGCGCAAAATAACCCCGCCGCCACGTTAAACCGTCCTGTCCCTACCCGCTATCAACACAGCGCGATCAACGCACCTTCATTGTTATTGATGCGCCATCAATTACGTTTGGCGTGAGCCGTTTCAAATTGCGGAAAATACGATTCATCCGACTTCTTTTGGAAACGATGAGATCGCCGGCCCTGATTCGTCGCCTGCAGCACAAAAGCTGTAAACATATGAAGACGTTGCATTTTCCGTTTTGACTTCACTTAATACGCATCAGCGCGCTCTCCAGACCTCCCTTTGATAGTCGATGACATCGCACAGGATCCGCCCGTGAGAGGTTTTCAAAAGCGATTTTCCATGCTGATCACCGCCCTGCTACTTGGCTCTGGCGCGGTACCGGATTTTGCGCTCGCGACGCCGTCAGAACAAAAGAACATCCTGTTTCTTCATTCGGTCAGTCGCGATGTCAAACCATGGAGCGAATACGCCGGAGCGATCCGGCAGGAATTGACGCGCCAATCACCCTGGCCGCTGAATATCCATGATCAATCGCTGATATCGTCACACCCGGACGACAATCGTACCGAACCCGCGCTGGTTGAATTTCTTGATGCATTTTATGAAACGACACAGATCGACCTCATTATCAGCATTGGCGCTCCTGCCGCGGCCTTCATTCAGCGACACCGTGAAAAGCTATTTCCGAACGTTCCGATGTTGCTCACTGTTGTCGATCAAAGACGGGTGCAGAAAACAATGCTTGGCCCGAATGATGCCGTCGTTCCGGTCGCGATCGACTATCATGCCGCAATTGAGAACATCCTTACGGTTTTGCCCGACACGACCCAGATTTCAATTGTAATCGGCACCTCTCCGATCGAGGTCTTCTGGCGCGAGGAAATCAGACGCGTCGCCGACAGCTTCAAGGATCGTGTCAATTTTCTATGGTACGACACGTTTTCTTTTGCGGATATCCTGAAGGACGCCGCAAAGCCCATTCCGCACAGGGCCATCTTCTGGGAGCTGATGATTGTCGACGCCGCAGGCGCGATGCATGACGATGGGACATCGCTCGCAAAATTACATGCCGTCGCCAATGCCCCGATCTTCAGCTATACGGACGCTTTTTTCGGGCGAGAGATCGTCGGCGGCCCCCACGTTCCCGTGCTCAAGGCTGGCCAAGAGGTCAGTGACGTGGCTGTCCGCCTGTTGAGCGGTGAATCCCCTGGAGCGATCAAGGTCGCGCCTGTCGGCATGGATCCGCCCAAATACGACTGGAGGGAGCTGCAGCGCTGGGGCATCCCTGAAAGCCGGCTGCCTCCCGGAAGCACAATTCACTTTCGCAATCCCACCATCTGGGAGCAATACCGCTATCATTCCATTGCCGTCGTCTTGGCCGTGCTGATCCAGAGTGCAATCATCGGATGGCTTCTCTTCGAGCATCGGCGGCGGCGACTTGCCGAGATTTTTGCCCGCAGCACGATGGCCGAGCTCCAGAACGTCAACCGGCTCGCTGCGGCCGGAGAGCTCTCCGCCTCCATTGCGCATGAAATCAAACAGCCTCTGACAGTCATCGTCAGCAATGCCTATGCCGCCCTCAATTGGCTTTCCGCTGATCGATTGAATGTCGCCGAGACGCGCAAGTCCCTCGACAAGATCGTCACATCCGCACATCGCGCCGGTGACATTATCTCAGGCGTCAGGGCCATGTTCACCCAGGACGATCACAAACGCGATCTCGTCGACATCAACGATGTCATTCTGTCCGTCCTGACGATTGGCCAGCTCAGCCTGCGGCGGCATGATATCGAACTTGAAACGCAATTTGGCGAGGGAATTCCTCTGGTGCGCGGACATCGGGTCCAATTGCAGCAAGTTCTCCTGAATCTTATCCTGAACGCCATCGAATCCATGGAAAATTCGCCATCGAAAAAACTCTGCATCCGTTCGACACGCTCACCATCTGGTGGCGTTTGTGTCGCGGTCCAGGATACAGGTGCAGGCGTCACGCCCAGCGATATGGATCAGATTTTCCGTCCGCTGTTTACCACCAAGCCGAAGGGCATGGGGATGGGTCTTTCGATCTGCCGATCGATTGTGGAGGCGCATGGCGGACATATCGGCGTGTATTCGCCGCCCGCCGGCGGCGCCGGCTTTCAGTTCGCTCTGCCGCCGGTTGATGGTTGCGCCTAGATCTGCGAATGCCCGCCTGCCTTCAATATCCTGCGATACTGTTCTAGAGCTGCTTCAAGACTATCGACCAAGTGCTGTTGCGAACACGGCTTCGAGAGAACATCGAAGGCACCACCCGCCATCAGACGTTTCCTTGTCAGCTGTCCCGAAACAGCTGTCAGGAAAATGATCGGGCACATCAACCCACGCCGCACGATCCTGCGCTGAAGTTCAAACCCGTCGATCCCTGGCATCATGACGTCGGCAATCACACATTCGGTCTCGTCAATATCGTTCGAAACGAGAAGATCCTGACCAGAATCGAATGTCTTTACGGCGTAACCGAGCGACCCAAGCAATCCCGCCATGGCCTCGAGAACATCGGCTTCGTCATCGACCAACGAAATCATTGCCTCATTTGTACTCCTGCGTGACTGTTGCTGAGCCAAGCCTGTTTTCTCATGTCAATTGTTCTAGTTCAGCGACAATTCGCTGTCCGGCACTTTTCGCCAGGTCACATCCGGATCGTATGATTTCATCCGCTCGGCAATCCTCGCGGTGTTGGGACCGAGGTCTTTCTGCCACACAACGCCCGAGTGATTGACGAGGAAGGTCATCACACCGGAATTGCCGTATTCGGCGGGATAGGCCACAAGCGCAAATCCGCCGATGAGATTGCCGTTGACGAGATAACTCATCTCGCCACCGGGCACATTGGCGCCCTGCCCGGTCAGGATCTTGTAGTAATAGCCATGATATGGCCGTGCCTCGGCGCCAGGGCGATAGCCCTGAATGGTCGCAAGCGCAAAGGCTTCGCCAAGCGGGCTTTGCGGCTCGTTCGCGGCGGCCGGCCAATAAAGACCATCCTTTTTGCCGGGCGATGACAGGATGCGCTGCGCATAAGCATCGACCTTGGTGCCCTCGGGATGCATCGACGCATACTCGTTCTGCGCATCGACATAGGCCAGCGCCACCTGGATCGCGCTGAGTTCATTGAGGCCGATCCGACGCGACAGAACCTCGCGCCGCCCGGTCACCGTGTCGAATTGCCAGCCCCCGGCCTTTTCCACGATCGGAATCGGAAGCGTCCAGTCATTCGCTCCCACAACGAGATCCGCTGCGCTGGCCCCTTTCTTGACGAGCTGATGTTTGAGATCGAAAGCGATCAGAAACTTTGCCCGTGCCGCTTGATCGGCCACTCCGTCTCCGGAGAACAGAATATCGCGACCTTCCGGGCCCAAGATCTTCATAAGGTCACGCATATCATCGGCGCGAGCCGCGGCAACCAGGGCTGCAACAGCCTCATCCGCCGACTTGAATTTTTGCTGAGCCTGTGCGGCCGAGTGACCGACCAACAACAATCCGGCGATCAAGGCTGCGGCGTGAAGCGAAAGCATCCGCGCGGTCATGAATTTTGCTCCAAGAATTTGCTCCAAGTTTGTGGGCCGGATTCTCATCACCGCCGGCGTCCGCCACCACCACGGCCGCCACCTCCGCCAAATCCTCCTCGCCCGCCACCACCACGGGCCGCGACGTGTCCGCCGCCGCCACGGCCCCCGCCCCCCATTTGCGGGCGACCGCCGCCATGTTGTCCAAGACTTGCGTGCCCACGCTGTGCTGCGGCCCGCTCACGACCGCCTCCACGATCCACTCCGTCAAAGGCGCCACCGCTTGGACGCGGGTTAGCTTGCGGTCGTTGCCCACCGCCTGACCTGTCTGCTTTCTTCTGGTTGCCTCCACCAGCTTTGGCTTGGGGACGATCGCCTTTACCGGGCTTCGCTTGCGGTCGATTGCCGCCACCCGGCCTGTCACCCGCATTCGGACGATCACGATCAGGGCGAGCACCGTCAGGCCGCTCACCGGGCCGCCCATCGCCGGGCTTCAGCACCTGCTGGCCGTCACGACCACGGAAATCCATCCGGTTATCGCGCGTGCCGACATCACCCATGCCGACACCGCTTTTGGCGAATTTCTGTCTTACGTTGTCGTTGTTGTATCGGACACCCTGACGATGTTCGGGGTTATGAACCCAGTTCTTGCGCTTGTTGATATCGATGTCGTTATTGATGTTGATGTTGTTGTTGCCCCAGTTGAAACCGCCTCCCCACCAGTTTCCGCCTCTCGCCCAGGCGCCAACCGCGACGCCTGTTGCAAAGGCAATGCCGGTCGCAAGCATTCCGCTCGTGATATAGCCGGGCGACGGAAAGTAATAGGGTGGATAGTCTGGATACGACCACCCGCCATAAACGACGGCAGGATCGTAATAGGGCACATAGATGGTCTGCGGCACCGCCGGCTCGATGACAATGTAATCCTTGCCTGATTGCTGGACGGTCGAGACTTTCTGCTGGTTGGTGGTCTTCAGCTTGTCGTTCGCCTGCGCCTTTTGACGAAGCCTCTGGATTGCGTCCATCACATCCGGCTGCTGCGCCAGCACGGCATCACCAAGTTTCTGCATCCAGTCCAGCTTATCCGACATCATGGCCAGGACATCGGGTGTCGCTGTCAGCGCCTTGACGCTGTCATCCCATTTCTTCTGGTCGACGGCATTCTTGAGAGCATCGCCCTTGAGGCTCTTGTTGCCGCTGACCCACCGCTCGGCTTCGACGACTTCAAGTGGATAGGTCGAGGCAATCAGAACCTGTGACAGCAACGTATCCGGATACAGCGCGATCGGAGCCACGAGTTGCTCCAGTTCCTCCGACTTTAACGTGGCTGTCTGAGAAAACGTTTGATTGGTTCCAACGAACCCAACCACAATGAATACAAAAGCTTTCAAGAGCATCCGCATACCAAAATCTCCTCGCCCTCAATTTTTGACGTCAAGCGTCTTCATGCGGACGGCCGCCAATAAACTCACGATCATCCTTGATCGTGGCTGTGGCATTATCAATTGGCTCGGGGACTAGCTCGATTATCCATAGGTGTAGTCTTTTTGGACAGAGGGAGAACGCGAACAAGCCGTGTTCCGCCCGGCAACACTTTCCGCGGCCATGCCCACTCATCAGGACGGCAGACCACCGCGCCCCCTTTCGGCACATAACTGATCGACGACGCAAGTGCTGCGCATGCAGCCGATCCGGCCCAACGATCCTCAATTGCGAGGATTAATCGGTTGTTCGATCTGCCCTTTCAGGAGACCTCGAGGAACCCATCAGGCCACTCATTTGAAATTAGATTCGAACAATGATTTTACGGCTCTAGTATCTTTTCGTGGACAGGACTTCGAACGTCTTTGCGATGGTATCGACCGACTTTTCGTATGTCGTAAGGGCGACAGAAGCGATCAGCGCATCGACCACCGCAAGCTGGGCGATGCGGCTGGTCATCGCCTCGGTGCGGAACTGTGTTTCCTTCGCCATCGTATGCAGCACGATATCGGCATGGGTGAGCAGCGGCGACTTGCCGAAATTGGTGATGCAGATCGTGGTCGCACCAGCCTGTTTGGCGAGGCGCGTCGCCGTTACCGTCTCAATCGTACTACCCGAATGCGAAATCGTGATGGTGACAACATCGCGGTCGGTCAAGGACGCGCTGATCGCCTGGACATGAGAATCGATCACGACCTTGGTCTCGATGCCGATCCGCATCAGTCGGTAATTGGTGTCTTCGGCGATCGGCGCCGCGCTGCCGATTCCATAGACCTCGACCCGTCTGGCCTTGACGATGGCTGTCACCGCCTTCGCAATTTGCGCGGTGTCGAGAACCTTGAGTGTATCCTGCAACGCCTGGATATCGCTGGCGAAGATCTTCTCCAGAACGGCACGCGTTTCATCGCCGCGGTTCAGATCCTCGTGGATGAATTGCACCGGCTGAACGAGATCGCGCGCCAATGCAATCTTGATCTGCTGGAAGCCGCGCGCACCAAGCTGCTGGCAAAGGCCGACGACGCTGCCTTCGCTCGACCGCGTTTTCTCGGCGACTTCGGTCACTGACATATGCACCACATCGCCGGCATTCGCGAGAATGAAGT
>JAEXXW010000147.1 GCA_023405565.1 Pseudomonadota bacterium | reverse complement strand
TGTCAGGGCCACCGATCATTTTCGTCAGAAGCAGACCGAACGGGATCGACCCCAGTCCATAGCCAAGCACAAGCGCGCCAAGCAGGGCAGGCCATGCTGCTTGAATTGTGGACCAGTCCGTCATGTCTCGATGCGCCCCGCTTGCGCGATCATGAATATCAGGCGGAAGCGTACTCGTAGGCGGTGCGTCCGGCAACGATGGTGCGCACCACACGGCCTTCCAGCCGCGCCTCGTCGAATGGCGTGTTCTTGCATTTCGACTTCAGATCCAGCGGGTCGAGGACCCAGGACGTGTCGGGATCGATCACGATGACGTCGGCCGGGGCGCCATTGCGCAGCGTGCCGCCGGGCAGGCCCAGCAATGCCGCTGGCTTGGTCGACATGGCGCCAAGCAGTGTCGTCAGCGGCATGCCGTGATGGTTCACGAGCCGCAGGCCCGCCGTCAGCATCGTCTCAAGACCGATGGCGCCGGGCGCGGCTTCGGCGAAGGGCAGCCGCTTGGTTTCGACGTCCTGCGGATTGTGGTCCGACATGACGACGTCGATGAGCCCTGACGACACGGCCTCGACCAGTGCATTGCGGTCTTCTTCCGCGCGCAAAGGCGGCGTGACTTTGAAGAAGGTGCGATAGGGGCCGATATCGATCTGGTTGAGCGTCAGGTGATTGATCGATGCCGACGCCGTCACCGGCAGACCGCTGTCTTTCGCGCGCTGCAGGATTTCGAGCGACTGGCGGCAGGTGATGGACGCCGCGTGATAGCGGCAGCCCGTCAGCGCCACGAGGCGCATGTCGCGCTCCAGCATGATCGCTTCGGCCGCTGTCGGGATGCCGTGCAGGCCAAGACGCGCGGAAAACTCGCCTTCGTTCATCACGCCTTCGCCGACGAGATCGGGGTCTTCGGTGTGATGCACGACAAGCGCGTCGAAGTCGCGTGCATAGGTGAGGGTGCGGCGCATCACCTGTGCATTGGTGACGCTGCGTGTGCCATCCGTAAAAGCGACTGCGCCGGCGGCCTTGAGCAGGCCGATCTCAGTCATTTCCCTGCCTTCGAGATTTTTGGTGAGCGCCGCCATCGTCTGCACGTGAACAATCGCGGTGTCGCGCGCGCGCCGAAGAATAAAGTCGACGATGGCCGGATCGTCGATGGCCGGCGAGGTATCGGGCTGGCAGATGATTGTCGTCACGCCGCCGGCGGCCGCCGCCTGACTGGCGCTCGCCAGTGTTTCGCGATATTCGGCCCCCGGTTCGCCGACAAAGGCACGTATGTCGATCAGGCCCGGCGCAACGATACGGCCCTTGCAATCGACGACCTCGGTGCCGGCCGGCACGCCCGCGGCGCTGATGCCGCGTTTGGCGTCGCGGATGACGCCATCGGCCATCAACAGATCGCCTGGAAAATCAAGATCACGCGACGGATCGATGATCCGGGCATTGGCCAGCAGGATGGGGCGGCGATCTGACAACATCGGCATTACGCGTTTGGCAGGTTGCGGGCGAGGGCTTCGAGCACGGCCATGCGCACGGCGACGCCCATCTCGACCTGTTCGCGGATCAGCGATTGCGCACCGTCGGCGACGGCGGAATCGATTTCGACGCCGCGGTTCATCGGGCCCGGATGCATCACCAATGCGTCCGATTTGGCGTAGGCGAGCTTGCGCTGATCGAGACCGAAATAGGCGAAATATTCCTGGGTCGATGGAACGAAGGACCCGTTCATGCGCTCGCGCTGCAGCCGGAGCATCATGACGATATCGGCGTCCTGCAGGCCTTCGCGCATGTCGCGCATCACCTTGACGCCGAGGCGTTCGACATTCGGCGGCAGCAAAGTCGACGGGCCGACCACCCGCACATTCGCGCCCAGCGCGTTGAGCAGGATGATGTTGGAGCGTGCCACGCGCGAATGCAGGACGTCGCCACAGATCGCGACGACGAGCCCTTCGATGCGGCCCTTGTTGCGGCGGATCGTCAATGCATCGAGCAGCGCCTGTGTCGGGTGCTCATGCGCGCCATCGCCGGCATTGATGACCGAGCCGTCCACCTTCTGCGCCAGCAACTCGACGGCGCCGGACGCATGATGCCGGACCACCAGGATATCCGGATGCATCGCATTGAGCGTGATCGCCGTATCGACCAGCGTCTCGCCCTTTTTGATCGAGGACGAATTGACCGCCATGTTCATGACATCGGCGCCGAGGCGCTTGCCGGCGAGTTCGAAGGACGATTGGGTCCGCGTCGAGGATTCGAAAAACAGATTGATCTGCGTACGCCCGCGCAGCGAGGTCCGCTTCTTCTCGATCTGTCGATTGAGTTCGACGAATTCTTCAGCGAGGTCGAGGAGACCCAAAATCTCCTCGCGCGAAAGCCCCTCGATCCCCAACAGATGACGCCGGTTGAGGACGAAGGATGATGTGGGCGCGTTGTTCATTAAAGCCGGGTCTATAGGCCTATCCCGACTGACCTGCAAGGCAGCAAGGGCGCCATCCCCAACACTTGATGAATCGGCGCAAATCGGTCGCCGGGAACGTGTTAGGATCAGGCCTTGTCGGGAGGTCCGCATGTCCGATCGCGCGAAAGCCGATCCTGATCTCAACCAGCCCCCGCCTTTTGTGGACATCGATCTCTTTACGGCCGATCCCGCCCTGCGCGCCGCCGTTGCGGCGAATGGCGGCGGGACCGCAAGCGAGGCCCTGACGCTATTCGGACACCATTGGGGGCGAGCGAACCTGTTCGATCTCGCCCGGGTCGCCGATCTGAATGAGCCACGTCTCCATGGTGACGTTGTGACGTTCGATCCGGCCTATCACCGCTTCATGGCCGAGAGCATGAGCGCCGGCCTGCATTGCTCGACCTGGAAGCCTGACGGCCAGCCGGCGCCGGCACCTTCTGAGGTGGTTCGGGCCGCAAGCTTTTACATGGTGGCGCAGGTGGAGAATGGGCACATGTGTCCGATCACCATGACACGCGCCTCCGTCGCAGCGTTGGCCTCAGCGCCAAATTTGCTGGCGCAACTCATGCCCAAGATTGCCTCGCGCAATTACGATCCGGGATTCCAGCCATGGCAGACCAAGACCGCGATGACGCTTGGTATGGGCATGACCGAAAAGCAGGGCGGTACCGATGTCCGGACCAATTCCACGCAGGCCATCCGGGATGGCGATGCCTATCGCATTGACGGACAGAAATGGTTCATGTCCGCGCCGATGTCCGATGCCTTTCTTGTGTTGGCACAGGCGCCCGATGGACTGACGTGTTTCTTCATGCCGCGCTTTCGGCCGGACGGCAGCGTCAACGGGCTGCATGTCGTCAGGCTCAAGGACAAGCTGGGCAACCGGTCCAACGCCTCATCGGAGGTTGAGTTTCAAGATGCATATGCCGTTCGCGTCGGCGATGAAGGGCGGGGCATTCGCACGATTTTGCAGATGGTGCAGCTGACGCGGCTCGATTGCGCCATTTCGTCAGCCGGTATCATGCGTGCAGCGCTCGCGCGCGCTGTCCATCACGCGCGTCATCGATCGGTGTTCCAGAAGAAGCTTGTCGACCAGCCGATGATGCGGGCGGTGCTGGCTGACCTCGCGCTTGATGGCGAGGCGGCAATTGCTGTGGTGATGCGCCTTTGCCGCTCCTTCGATCTTGCAAGAAGTGATGCTGTGGAAGCGGCAAGGGCACGCGTGCTGACACCGGTGATCAAATACTGGATCTGTAAGACTGCGCCGGTCTTTGTTGGCGAGGCAATGGAATGTCTCGGCGGGAATGGATATGTCGAAGACTATGCATTGGCACGGCTCTATCGTGAGGCACCAGTCAACGCGATCTGGGAGGGCTCAGGCAATGTCATGGCACTCGATGTGTTGCGAGCGTTGAGGGGCGACGAGGCATGTTCGGTGATTGCATCGCTCCGCAATGAGATCAGCGGTCTTCCTGATGCGGAGGAAGCGATCAACAAGATCGCTCATGTATTGAATTTGACCAATCCCGAAGGGCATGCACGCTTCATCGTTGAACGTCTCGCGCTGATTGTCGCGGCGTCGACGTTGCGTGTCACCGCTCCTGAAATTGCCGAAATTTTTTCACAAACGCGATTGAATAACGACAGCGTTCGAATGTACGGCGCTTCGAATTTGGCAAGCATATCCTCACGTTTGCTTGAGCGCGTTCTTCCAATCTGAAAGCGAGGAACCACCTCCGATACGTTGCGTTGCCCCGCTTGAGGATGGGAAACCGCTGGGGGAATAAGCAAGCAATATGGAGGTTTACATGGCATTGTCGAAAAAATCGCTCGCTCTTGGCTTGGCGGGAATTCTGACACTTGCAGCTACACCACCGTCTTTCGCGCAAAGATGGGAGCCTTGGGCTGGAGGTGCAGCGGGATTTGCTGCCGGAGCTGCGATCGGTAGCGCGGCAGCGACCGCGCGGGGCTATGGGCCCTACGGCTATGCTTATAGGTATGGACCTGGCTACAGCGCTTACGGTTATGCGCCCGGTTACAGTGCTTATGGATATGCGCCCGGTTACGACGCATATGCCTATCAACCGGGTGCGTCCTATCCGGGAAACTATTACGGAACTGGCCAGTATGGTCACTACGACTCTGGCTATCTGGATTGCGCGACAGACGGTCAATATAACCGGACCGATTACAGCGCTTGCTGATCAAGACTGATCTTGCGGAAAGGCGGGGTCCTCAGGATCCCGCCTTTTCTTCGGCGAGACGAAGATAATCGAGCGCGCCCTGCAAAATGAAAGCGGCAGCGTGCTGGTCGATTACGGCTGCGCGTTTGGCCCGGCTCGCATCGGCAGCAATCAATTCTCGCTCGACGGCGACGGTGGAAAGTCTTTCGTCCCAAAACGCGATCGGCAAATCCGTCAACCGCGAGAGATTTCGGGCAAAGGCTCGCGTCGATTGCGCGCGGGGTCCCTCCGTTCCATCCATGTTCAGCGGCAAACCGAGAACAAAGCCTGTTGCGTTGCGCTCCGCAGCAAGCGCCAGCAATCGCGTGGCATCGGCTGTGAACGTCTTTCGCGCGATCGTCTCCACGCCGGCTGACAGACGACGGTCCGGATCGGATGCGGCAACGCCAATCGTCTTCGTTCCAAGATCGAGACCGAGCAGCGCCCCGCGGGGCGGCAAATGGGCGATGACTTCAGAGAAGGGCAGGATCAGCGCAGGCATGGAAGGCTCATAACATGGGGACGATGACAGCGCATCGTGATGAAAGCGGCGCATGGGATATTATCGCAACGCTTGACGAGAAATGAACTTTTTGCGGAGAAACGTGACACCCGACCAACGAGATCTCCGCATCATGGCTGATGCCGCCGCGCTGAAATCCGCGATGGACCCGAACGAAAAGCCCTGCAGACCATGGGGCTTCTGGTCCACTACGATCTTTGGATTGATCTCCATCCTTGTCTGGGTGGTCGCACAGACGCTGGCGG
>JAEXXW010000111.1 GCA_023405565.1 Pseudomonadota bacterium | reverse complement strand
CCCCAGGCCTGGTCGACGCGGATATTGCCGACGATGTCCGGAACCTTCTGACCGCTGGCGTCGCTGACGCCGCCAACCGTGCTGGCATTGAGATCCGTGATCGGCTTTGCACGACCGGCCCAGGCATCTTCCAGCGAGACCGTCGCCGACAGGCCATTACCGAACTGCCAGGTATAGGCAGCCAGATTCTGTCCACTCGGGCCGGAAGAACCGTCGAGACCAGTCACCAGAAGACCGTAAGCGGCACCATTATAGAAGCCAAAGAACGTGTCCGAGCGGCCGAAGGTAAAGCCAGCAAACTGGATGAAGGCGCGCTCGAGAGCGAAGCCGAAGTTATTGACACCTGCGACAGCATCGTCAGCCGTATTCAGCCAGTTCAAACCCATGCTGAAGTACGAACGCAAAGTGCCGTACTCGGTCTGCGTACGCACGTCTGTCGTGATACGAGCGCGTGCCTGCATCGCAAATGTATTGCTGTTGCGGGTGAAGCGGCCGGTCACCGTCCGATCAGGATAAGCCTGGGTGGCAGCGTTGTGATAGACATCGTAACGGACATAGCCGCCGATCTTGATGCAGGTGTCGGTGCCCGGAATGTAATAGTAACCGACGCCGTACAGACTACAAACCTTTACGTACTCAGCCAGTTCGACGCATTCGCATCTGATTCAAAACGATTATTTCTTCTTTCTTTCGGCAACGTCAATTTTGAAAACTAGGGCTTTCATAGGTTCGTGAAAATCGAAATAACCCATATTTTATCGGCGAATTTAACGCCCTAGGTCAAGGCGGTGAAATACTGACTAGGGGATGACTAGGACATCTTTGCGTGCGCCGATGCCAGCTATATCCCGCAGCAGGAATGAACTCACTGAGGCAGGATATGACGGCACTCATTTGCCGACATTACAACCCAAATCGTTTCAAATTGTCTAAGCATAACGTAATAAAATAAGTATCGCGTGTTTCGTCCGCTGATACGAAGTAACTTGGATTGAGCGAGGCCACTCGGCGCAAAGGCAACGAAGCAATCCGCCTTATGGACAATGAAGCGTGGAAAATCGCGAGCGCTGCACCTTGCAAGTCGCGACGCAGCCTTGAGCCTCAGCATTGGAAGGCAAAAAACCAAAAAACATAGCGGAGGAATAGCCGCGCCGATTTATGATCGGGTTGACTGGATTGGCACGCCGGTTGAGTTTGCGGATCTATTTTTCAGGCTTCGGATCGCCTCGATGAAATCCTGAAGCGATTGTGGCCTGCGCATCGCAACACGCCGCAGAGCCTTGCACGCCTGATGCAAGCGCGGTCCCGTGCTTGTCGACGATGGATGGAGCTCAAACTGCCATTGGTCGAATGGGCCATTCATCATCGGCCCTATCCAAAGGTACAGTAAAAAAGCGTCAGCTTCGTGGATACCCGGCTTATGACGACATTGCCGATTGCTGGGCACCGCCCTCGCCGCCGACACCAAGAATGCCGCTCACGGTTTCCGCAGCATCAAGCAGCGTCTCCTCCGTCAAGTGAGCATATCGCTGCGTATATCGTGTGTGAGAATGGCCCAGAAGCCCCTGAACCACGTATAACGAGACGCCACTATTCACCAGGAAACTGGCAAACGAATGCCGCAAGTCATGCAGGCGCACATCGCCCAGCCCCGCGCGAACCCGAATGCGCTCCCAGGGAAAATAGAGCGATGGAGACGGTCGATTGGTATTCGAACTGGGAAAGATGTAAGGACATCCGGGAACCGGCGTGATCGATTTCAGCAATTCAATCGCCGTCGCATTAAGCGCCACGCCGCGGCGCTTTCCCGACTTTGACAGCGGGACCAGCAAGGTCCGCTTTTCCCAATCGATATACTCCCATTTTGCGTGTGTCACTTCATTCCGCCGCGCGCCGGTCAGCATGAGCATCATGATGGCGTTCGCTGCAACTCTGTTCTCGTCCGCATGAATTGACGCGATAAGCCGCTTGGCCTCCTCAGGACTGAGGAAACGATCGCGCTTCACATCGGGTGCGAGGCTGATGCCGGCCGTCGGGTTCTCCTTGACGGTCGGAATACGCCACTTTCTTGCGAGATTGTAGATGTGCCGGAGCACAATGACGATACGATTGGTGGTGCCACTGGCATATCCCTTCTCACGCATGCCCGCGACGATCGATTCAATCGCATCGCCCTTGATTTCATCCAGATAGTTGTTTCCAAACACCGGAAGAATATGCACCCGCAGGACAATTTCGTCCGTCTTCCAGCTGCGTTTATAGCTTTTCACATGCGGCAAATAACGGTCAGCGACAAGCTCTGCCAGCGTGAGCGACTGACGCCGATCAACGCGCTCCTGCGTTGGGTCAGCACCAATAAGAGATTGTGCAACAACCGCCTTCCCTCGCCTTCGGGCAGCCACAAGCCCGAGCATGTCGGCAGGGCCTATTTTGAACTGCCGCTCGCGACCCCGATCGTCGACGTAACGCTGATAAAACGTCTTTCCCCCGGATCGACGGACTTCCAACATGAAGCCCCTCTGGGCAACATCGAAATAATCGACTTTGCGTTGATCGGACGGACACAACGCTGACTTCACAAATGACGCAGTGAGTTGAACGCGAGGCATGGGATTGCTTAGACCAACTCTCCGATCGACAACAGAGCGATTGTCGAGATCCGGAGAGATCAAGTACATAAGCAATGAACTGAGGGATATCGCCTATGAACTTAGTCAGCAAAAAATGTAAGATGACGACAACAACACGCAGAGAGCGGAGCAAGAATCATCCCGTTTTGAGGACAACTCAAAACCGTTACATCCAGCCAATCTTTGTTTTCTGAGCACATCAAAATGATGCCGCCCCTTCATCGACCTATCAACACTCCCCTCTTCGATAGCTGGTGGGGCTGACACCCAGCACTTTGCGGAACGTTCGGGAGAGTTGCGTCGCGCTCCCAAATCCGGTCCTTTCCGCGACTTCCGCAACCGTGAGGCCTTCGGTTCCAAGGAGCTCTTTGGCTCTTTCCACG
>JAEXXW010000106.1 GCA_023405565.1 Pseudomonadota bacterium | reverse complement strand
CTCTTCCGCATGGCGGAACCTTTGGTGGAAGGCCTCGAGGGCTTGAGCAACCGCGCACCGCTGGCCGCAAGCCCGCCTGTCACCATTGCCGTACCACACGGCTTTATCGGCTATGTATTGCCTGAGGCGGTCCGCGATCTGCGGGCAACACACCCCTCGGCGCGGGTGCGGATACGGTCCGGAACCAAAGAGGAGGCATTCGAACTCGTGCAATCGGGGAGTGTCGATTTCGCTATTGCGCCGGATATGGTGGGCTCGCGACGTTTCGACTTCACGCCGCTGTTTCCCTCGGAACGGATACTCATCACACCGAAGGATCATCCCTTCACGTCGCAACCACCGCATTCATTGAAAGATGTGGCGCAATACCCGCTGATCCTGCCACGCTTTCAGACTCAAACACGCGCACTGCTAGAGAGCGAATTCAGGCGCCTTGGGGTCGCCTATGATATTGCGGTCGAACTCGACAGCATGGATCTACTCGAACGTTATGTCGAACTAGGGCTAGGACTTGCGGTGGGCCTGCGCGGCGCGGCAACGACAGAGGCGCGCATTTCCTTGGGCATTGTTAGCCTCGATCGCTTCCTTCCATCGGAAGTCGTCGGCGTCGTGCGCAATCGGGCACGGCCGCTATCGGAATACGCCGAAACGCTCATCGGCCTCCTGGAGGCAGCCAGCACTGCCCCGAGTAACGTAACTAGACTGCGCAGAAAATAGACATTTAATATCAGTTAATTATCCAATATTTCGGAATGATAATTGACACATAATTCTTATATGGAATAATCATCCGATAGCAATTCTGCTGTGGGATTTGATGAATCCGCATGGATGCCCTGACCGAACTGTCGCTTACGGCAGCGTCCGATCTCCTGCGGACGCGTAAGCTGTCGCCGTTGGAGTATCTTTCGGCGTTTCTGTCGCGCATCGATCGGTACGAACACGCGCTCAATGCATTCATTCACGTGGATCGCGATGGTGCACTGGCAGCGGCGCGCAGAGCAGAGGACGAAATCGGCAGAGGGCTTTGGCGTGGCACACTGCACGGTATCCCGATTGCGCTGAAAGACATTTTCGATGTCGCCGGGCAGCGCACCTCTGCTCATTCCAAAGTCAGAATGGATCACATCGCGGAGCGCGATGCGTATGTGGTGCGGCGTTTGCGTGATGCTGGCGCCGTATTCATCGGCAAGACCGCCATGCACGAATTTGCGACGGGAGGTCCTTCCTTCGATTTACCCTGGCAGCCAGCGCGCAACCCTTGGAATCGCGGAGTTCACCCCGGAGGATCGTCCAGCGGTTCAGGCGTAGCAGTCGCGGCCGGCTTTGCTCCTGTCGCGCTTGGAACAGATACCGGTGGTTCGGTTCGCAATCCTGCGACCGCGTGCGGGATCACAGGAGTTAAGCCGACCTACGGAGCAGTCAGTCGTACGGGCGTCTTTCCGCTCTCATTTTCGCTTGATCATGTGGGTGCGCTTACGCGTGGAAATGCAGACAATGCCATCGCCCTGGAAGCACTGATTGCGCGCGATACAGAGGATCCAAGCAGTGTGTCTTATCCGTCTGCCGATCTGCAATCCGATCTTCGAAAAGGCGTGCAAGGCCTCAGCCTTGGAGTGTTGGAAGAGTTTGGTGCGGCAGCCAATGCTGAAATTCGAGCAGCTTTTGACACCTGTTTAAGGGTCTATGAAGACCTTGGCGCAGAAATCGTGCCGCTCAAACTGCCGCCGCTCGACAGCTTTGTCGGATGCGGCCGTCTGATCCTGCAGGCTGAAGGCTATGCGGTACATGAGCGGTGGCTCAAGAGTCGCATCAGCGATTACGGCCAACGCGGGCGAACACGGCTTTTGCCTGGCGCGTTTCTGAGCGCGGCCGACTACATCCGGGGGCAGCAGATGCGCGCCCATCTGTGTCGTGCAATCGCCGATGCACTGTCGACAGTCGACGCGGCCCTTTGCGTTTCAAGCCACGAATTGCCATGTGCGATCGATGATGAGGTCGAAATCGATCGCACCTACGATCGTCAAGCGCGGACACCTTTCAATCTGAGCGGCACGCCAGCACTCTCCATTCCTATAGGCTTTTCGAAAAGCGGATTACCCATCGGGGCGCAGGTGGTTGCGGCGGCCTTTGCCGAGAAGACAATGTATCGGGTCGCGCAGGCTTACGAAGACGCCACGACCTGGCATCGTCACCGCCCTGATTTGGATCAGGCTTTGGCTGCCAGTCAAAAATCACTCGATAAACATTGAGGACGTCAATGCATCCACGCGATCGTTTCGCCTACTCATCCCCCTTTCGTCGCTCTCCGCTCAAAGCAGACAAGGGTACGCGCCTAATCATATGGCCGGTGGTTAACATTGAAGAGTGGGAAATCGAGCGGCCGATGCCGCGTCACGCTTCGCCCCCGCCCGGTGGTATTACCGGCGTCGTCCCGGACATGCCGAACTGGACCTGGCACGAATATGGAATGAGGGTGGGCTTCTGGCGTTTGTTGCAGGCCTTTGAGGCACGCAACATCAAACCGACGATCTCAATCAACGCCAAAGTCTGCGACACATGTCCCGAGGTTGCCATTGCCGCGCGTGATGCGGGCTGGGAGTTTATGGCGCATTGCTATGTGCAGATGCCGATCCACAAGGTCGAAGACCAGGCCGTGATGATCCGCCAATCTGTCGAGCGCCTTGAAAGCTTTCTCGGTCATAGACCACGTGGCTGGCTTGGACCGGGACGGACACAGACCTTCGATACATTGGACCATGTTGCTGACGCGGGCTTCGACTGGTTTGGCGATTGGATTCTCGATGACCAGCCTTTCTGGGTGAAAACCAAGAGCCGCCCCTTGGTGTCAATTCCATACACCGTCGAGATCAACGACATTACCATTATGGTGAGCGGCCAGCATGAATCGAATGCCATGCTAACGCGCGCGCGCGATGCCTTCGAACGCTTGTACGCCGAAAGTGCTGAATCAGTGCGGATCATGGCATTCGGCGTGCATCCTTACGTGTCCGGTGCAGCGCACCGGATCCGATATTTCGAGGAAATGCTCGACTTTTTTGCCCAACAACCAGGCGTTTCGTTCTGGACGGGTGACCAGATCCATGAATGGTTCGCCGCACAACAACCGATGGCCTGATAGCGTTCGGTGCGAGCGAGGTTTAGCAGAAAGGAAATACGGACTTGAAACGCGGTTTACAATGCACAATCGGCCTGGGCCTCGCCTTCGTCGCGGGATTCGTACTGTCGGTACCGGCCGCCAACGCGCAGTCATATCCTACGCGACCCATTACGATGATCGCGCCATTCCCCGCGGGAAGCGCGACAGACACAGTTGCGCGTCTGGTTGGCGATAAAATGTCAGCCCGGCTGGGTCAGCCTATTATCGTGGAGAATGTCGGTGGCGCCGGCGGCACGATTGCGGCGGCGCGTGTCGCGCGTGCTGCGGCCGACGGCTATACATTGATGATCCACACTACGATCGCTCTGTCGGCGGCGCTTTACAAGAATCTAAGCTATGATACCGGGACAGCATTCGAGACTATCGGTCTAATCAACACCGGTCCTTATGTTTTCGCAGCGCGGCCCGCCTATCCGGCAAAGGATGCAGCCGAGCTTCTGGCAAATCTGAAGAAGGACGGCAACAAGATAGCATTTTCGAATGCGGGACCAGGCACTGGTTCGCACCTGTGCGCGATCATGCTGTCCCAGGCGCTTGGCATTGAACCAACCCTCGTGCCTTACAAGAGCACAAGCCTGGCACTGCAGGATGTAATCGCCGGTCATGTAGATATCCTGTGTGACCAAACCACTAATGCATTCCCGCAATTGGCATCAAAGACGATCAAGGCTTACGCGATTACTTCGCCAAAGCGCAGCACACGTTTCCCTGACATTCCGACCACCGCTGAACTCGGCCTGCCAAACGTGGATATCGAAGTCTGGCACGGTCTTTATGCGCCCAAGGGAACGCCGGCAGCTGCGCTTGACGCGGTCAATGCAGCACTTCGTGCTGCGCTTGATGATGCGGAAGTGCAGAAGAAGTTGACCGAAATGGGTACAGATCTGTTTCCAGTAAACCAGCGTGACCGCGCTTCGCATGGAAAGAAGCTGGCCGACGATCTGACCAAAATCCGCGCTGTTGTTGAGAAAGCAAAGATCGAACTAAACTGAAAAAGCGAAGACGAAAGATTGAATATTCATGCGATGGCGCGCGCTGTGTCATCGCATGGCACCTTGCAGCAGGATAGTCGATGAAGAGTGAAGATGATGTCGAGGTTTTGCTGGAGCGAATAGGAATCCGCGTGCCCGAAGCGGATCTGCCCTTTCTTAGACGGGCGCGACAGCGCCAACGCGAACTTCTGGACGAATGGTCTAAAAATATTCCCCTAGATGCCGAGCCAGCTTTGGTTTTGAGACCTAGCTGCAACTACGCCGAGGAATTCGCGGTCACGCGACGGGTACCTTATTGACGATAATCATGATCGAGCTCAAGCAGATCCAAGATCGATGGCTTCGGGTGATGGGCTTGTCGCGGTCCGGACGCCGCTTCCGCTCACCTAGTTCATGCCCCATCCGGGGAGCTTGCGCGCAACGGGGGCGGCGGGAAGGCTCATACGGCTGAGATTCTTCATCGCTTGGCTGGCTGAGACATGAAAGGGGCCAGCTCCAAGCGAAAGCTCTCCATGCTTCGCGTGATAGAAGGTGATGCAACGCGGACTGCCGGTGCTGCTAAGACCGATGAAGTCAGCCCATTCGTCTCCGAGGTCGTCGCAGACGAGTACATCGTTCTCGGCAGCGACGCTATTGACCACGACCCCGAAGGTCGAGTCCGTGTCGAACACCGTGTGCGCTGGAGTGAAGGTTCCTTTTTCGTCTCTCACGGCATTCAGAAGAGGTTCGGTCCGTAAGTGTCGCAGGAGCGCCCCGCGCCCATCTGCAAGACCCTCGTCGCGAAACAGGACGCCGTCGATGTAGGCGAGCGCCAGATCGTCGAACAACACGATGGAGGCATCATGGTTGTCGAGATACCGTCGCAGCGCCATCCGGCCTTCATCCTGCCCGACTGCATATACAGCGCTTTCGACCTCTAGGTCCGCACTAAGCGGTAATGAGAGGTCGCGCAACGCGATGCGCGCCTTGTTCAACGCTACCGCTCCAACGCGTGCGCCGTTTGCCGAAGCGTGGAGACCGAACAATTTGTCTTCGGCGCGGAGCTCCAAAACCGTCGCTAGTTCGTCTAGGTCGTGGACTCAAACCGAGCCCATCAGCGAGTAGCAGCGAGCAGGACGGCGGCGAGGAAGTTGCGTGCGGTTTTGTCGTCGCGTGTGGCGGTGCGTCGGAAGTGCTTGAGCCTGTTGAAGAAGCGTTCGGCGAGATTGCGCTGGCGGTACAGTGTGTGACCGACGGAGCACTGCACCTTGCGGTCGCGCGACGTTGGGATATGAGCCCGACCGCCGCGGCTTTCCACCAAATCTATGATGGCGCGGGCATCGTAGCCTCGGTCGGCGACCAGACGCCCGCCTTCGCCCAGCGGTTGAAGCGGTTATAGACCGTCGTGTAGGGACCGTAGCGTTCCGGAAGATCGCGCCGGGGCGTGCCGGTGCGCAGCACGAAGAAGATGCCGTTGAGAACCTTGGAGCAGCCAATCCTGCGCCGCGTACCGAACCAGGCAGCCGATGCTGACTGGCGAAACCTGGCGTCTCAGCTGGCCTCACGAGGGGGCGTTAACTTTATGGGGTGTGTATCCGCTTCTAAAATTATAAAATAAACTCAATAACATAGGTGTTCTAGACCCGGCAGCTACCCCAAGACGGTGATTGCTCGGATGGACAATTTTCGAGCGCACCTGCCCATATTATGATATTATGTTGAGGTCGCCCTCTTGGTTCATTCCGTCGCCTGAAGGCAAGATGGATGAGAGATGAAGACAGCAATCATTTTGATTTTGGTCGCCGTCGGCTCGGTGCTCTTTCACCTGTTGAGTCCTTGGTGGTGGACGCCTATCGCCTCGAATTGGCGTTACATCGACGATACAATCATCATTACATTCTGGATCACCGGCGGCGTATTCTGCGCCGTCGTTTTGTTTATGGCGTACTGCGTTCTGCGCTTCCGTCACAAAACTGGACAGCAAGCGGCCTATCAGCCGGAGAGCAAAAGGCTCGAATGGTGGCTGAGCGTAGGAACCGGCGTCGGGGTTGCGGCCATGCTCGCCCCCGGTCTGGTCGTCTGGCACCAGTTCATTACGGTGCCGGACGGTGCCGTCGAGATGGAGGTCGTGGGGCAGCAATGGCAGTGGAGTTATCGCCTGCCGGGCAAAGACGGAAAGCTTGGATCTGCCGATATCCGTAATGTCAGTACGGACAATCCTTTGGGTTTGAATCCGGACGACCCGTACGGGCAGGACGATATCGTGGTCGTGGGTGACGATCTGCATTTGCAGGTCGGCAAGCCGGTCAAGGTCCTGCTTCGCTCGCTTGACGTGGTGCACGATTTCTACGTTCCCGAGTTCCGAGCCAAGATGGATTTCCTGCCAGGGCTCGTGACTTATTTCTGGTTCACGCCGATCAGAACCGGCACCTTTGACGTTCTTTGTGCGGAACTGTGCGGTGTTGGACACTCACAAATGCGTGGCAAGGTCGTCGTCGACGACGAGGCCACCTATCACGCATGGCTGGAGCAGCAGAAGACGTTTGCGGAACTGCGCGAGCCACTGAAAGCAGCAAAGGCAAATTACCAAATAGGGGGTGAATAAGAACGTCGCGTTGTCGGCAATAAGCTGACACCTGCAAGGAGGGTATCGCGATGGTTGACGTCCCACTTGGTGGAACGACCGGCGTCACGCCGGCTGAAGTTCCTGATGTCGAGCTCTATCACCCCAAGAGTTGGGTGACGAAATATGTCTTCTCGCAGGACGCCAAGACGATTGCCATCCAATATTCCATCACCGCCCTCTCTATCGGCTTCGTCGCGCTGGTGTTGTCATGGCTGATGCGGCTGCAACTCGGATTCCCTGGCCGGTTTTCGTTTATCGACCCTGAACAATATCTCCAGTTCATCACCATGCACGGCATGATCATGGTGATCTATCTTCTCACTGCCTTGTTCCTCGGCGGCTTCGGCAATTATCTCATCCCGCTCATGTTGGGCGCACGGGACATGGTGTTCCCCTATGTGAATATGCTGAGTTATTGGGTCTATCTGCTCGCTGTATTGGTCCTCGTGGCGAACTTTTTCGTTCCGGGCGGGCCAACAGGCGCCGGTTGGACGCTCTATCCGCCTCAGGCCATCCTCGCCGGCACACCGGGCGGCCAGGATTGGGGCATCATTCTGATGCTGTCGTCGCTCATCCTGTTCATCATCGGCTTCACGATGGGTGGGCTGAACTATGTGGTTACGGTGTTGCAGGGACGTACGAGAGGCATGACTCTGATGCGGATGCCTCTGACGGTCTGGGGCATTTTCATCGCCACCGTCATGGCGCTCCTTGCCTTTCCGGCGCTGTTCGTCGCCAGCGTCATGTTGCTCTTCGACCGCCTGCTTGGCACCAGCTTTTTCATGCCGACTCTCATCTCGATGGGCGAGCAACTCCGGTATGGCGGAGGCAGTCCAATTCTGTTCCAGCATCTGTTCTGGTTCTTCGGCCATCCTGAGGTTTACATCGTTGCGCTGCCGGCCTTCGGTATTGTCTCGGATCTCATCAGCACACATGCGAGGAAGAATATCTTCGGCTATCGCATGATGGTGTGGGCGATCATAGCGATCGCGGCGCTCAGCTTAGTGGTCTGGGCGCACCATATGTATGTAAGCGGTATGAATCCGTATTTCGGATATTTCTTCGCCACCACGACGCTGCTTATCGCCATTCCGACGGCCATCAAGGTCTATAATTGGATCCTGACCC
>JAEXXW010000068.1 GCA_023405565.1 Pseudomonadota bacterium | reverse complement strand
ACCATGAAGAGACTCTACGCGATATTGATACTCTTGCCGATTGTCGGAGGCTGCGACAACCGAAAGGACGATCTGGCCGCGTGCCGGATCGAGGCCGTTCGCCGCCACCCCGATGCGAAAGACGGAGGGGCCTTGAAGGACTATTCGGATTTCGTCACGTCGTGCATGCGGGCGAAGGGTTACACGGTGACGACGCCCGACCCATGATGAGGCGCGGCGCCGTCCAGCTCAGACCGCGGCAATGACCTGGATTTCGACCATGAGTCCCGGGTCGGCAAGATGCGCGACTTCCACCATCGTGCTGGTCGGCAGATTGTCCTTGAAGAACTCCTCGCGCGCCGCAACGATCTGCCTGAACTCGCGCATGTCGGTGGTGTAGACCGTCGTCCAGACGATGTCGGACAACGTGGCGCCGGCGGCGGTGAGGCTTTTCTCGATGTTGCGGATGCACTGGCGCGTCTGCTCCAGCATGCTGCCGGTGCCGACCTGATTGCCGTCATTGTCGCGCGAGACCTGGCCGGAGACGAAGATCATCGACTTGGGCTGGTCGACGCGCACGAAATGATTGTAGACGGTCGCGCGCACGTTCTTCATGCCGGGCGGATTGCCGCGTGTGACGGGCATTGTTGTCTCCTCCAGTGGTGATGCGAAAGGCCGCTCGTTTAGAGCTCCGGCTTTGATGGAATCAAGGCCGGGCCTCCAGCTTTTTGTTTTGACGCGTTTTCTTGACGCGAAGCGGTATCCACGTCGCGCGAAAACGCTCTAGTCGGAACTGATATTGGCGGCCTTGATGATGTCGGCCCATCGCTTGTGATCGTTGGCGATGATGGCCTTGAATTCGGCGGGGGTGTTGCCGACCGGCTCGTAGCCGACGCTGGCGAGCCAGTTGCGCGTCTCGGGATCGGCGAGGATCGTCTTCACCTCGCTGGCGATGCGATCCACGATCGGCTGCGGCGTGCCGGCCGGCAGGAACAGGCCTTGCCAGTTCAGCGCTTCGTAATCGGGCAGGGCCAGCGCTTCGGATACGGTCGGCAGATCGGGCAAAGCCGGCGAACGTTTCTTGCCGGTGACGGCGAGGCCGCGGACCTTGCCCTCCTTGATCTGCGGCAGCGCGCCCTGGAAGCCGGAGACCATCGCCGGCACGCGGCCGCCGATCACGTCGGTGAAAGCGGGCGGTCCGCCCTTGTAGGGAACGTGGGTCAGCTCGATACCGGCCTGGGCGGTCAGCATCGCGCCGGCCAGATGTTGCATGCTGCCAAAACCCGATGAGGCGTAGTCGATCTTGCCGGGACTGGCTTTGGCGGCGGCAACCAGATCCTTCAACGAATTGCCCTTGAAGCCGGGACCGACCAGCCAGACGTTGTGCGACTGAGTTAGCAGCGTCACCGGAACGAAGTCGGCGACGCCGTCGATCGGCGGGTTGCGGCTCACCAGCGGTGTCACGATCGTGTCGATCGCGCCGAGCAGCAGCGTATAGCCGTCGGCGGGCGCGCGCTTGACCGTCGCGGCGCCGAGCATGCCGGCGGCTCCCGCCCGGTTCTCGCTGACGATCGGCTGGCCCAGTCGGTCTTTCAGCTTCTCGGCGATATAGCGGCCGATCGTATCCGAGCCGCCTGCCGGTGCCTGCGGAATGATGAGCGTGATCGGCCGCGACGGATAGGTTTGGGATTGCGCCTGGGCAAGACTCGCGCTGCCGATGCTGGCACTGCCGAGAACAAGAAGGGCGGCCAGTGTGTTTGTCACGAATGTTCGTGCACTGAATTCTACCATGATCAATTCCTGGACTTGAAAGGATGTGATGGACCCGAGGAAGTATTGACGTCAATCCACCTTGGCGCCGGAGAAGGCGACGACGTCGGCGTAGCGTTTCATTTCCTTCGCGATGAAGGCGGCGGTGTCGGCGCGCGTGGTCGCCATCACCTCGACGCCCTGTTTGGTCAGCGCCTCTTTCACCGCCGGCAGATTGAGCACCTCGACAAAGACGGCGTTGAGCCGGTCGAGCACCTCCGGCGGCGTGCCGCCCGGCGCGAAATAGATGAAGCCGGAATTGGACTCAAAGCCTGGGAAGCCCTGTTCGGCGACGGTCGGCACGTCCGGCAATTGATGCACGCGCGTCGGATGTGCGACCGCGACCGCGCGCAGCTTGCCGTCCTTCACCAGCGGGGCTGCGTTCGGCGTGTTGGCAAAGGCCATCTGGATGTTGCCGGGAATGACGTCGGTCAGCACCTGGCCCATACCCTTGTAGGGCACATGCACCATGTTGGTGTTCGACAGCTTCTTCAACTCCTCGGTGCCGAGATGGAACGAGGTGCCATTGCCGACAGAGCCGTAATTGATGGTGCCGGGCTTTGCGCGCGCGAGGTCGAGCAGTTCCTTGAGGTTCTTCGCCGGCAGATCGTTGTTGACGACGATGGTGTGCGGCGTGACGCCGGCATAGGTGATCGGCGTCAGGTCTTTCTGCGAGTCATAGGGCAGCGACTTGAACAGGCTCGGATTGATCATGAAGGTGTTGGCGACCAAGAGGATCGTGTGTCCGTCCGGTGCGGATTTGGCGACCGCGCTGGTGCCGATCTGGGTGGCGCCGCCGCCGCGATTGTCGATCAGGAACGGCTGGCCGAGACGCTCCGCGACGGGCTCGGACATCGTGCGGGCGACGATGTCCGAAGTGCCGCCAGCGGCGTAGGGGATAATGACGCGGATCGGCTGGGTCGGCTTCCATTGCGCCGCGGCCGGTGCAATGAAGCCGGCAATAGGCAGAAGCGCGGCTGCAAGCCCCGCCAACCGAACCGCGATCGATGTCATCATCTGCTCCTGGAAGTTGATCCTCTAGAGAATGAGTTCACGCGCGGCGCCGCGCACATCCATTTCGTATTCGAGGCCGATCACCGGCGGGCGCGTATAATTCCAGACAAGGCCGCCGGTCATCGCGCCGCGCTTCGCCAGTTCTTCGCCGACGAGGTGACCGATATTCTGCACGGTATAGGCCTGCGTGGAGACCGCATCGGCCCAGCCGAAGCCCAGCGTCTTGAGCCGCTTCTCCATCTCGTCGATGACGAACAGCACCTTCTCGCGCATGGCTTCGGGCGAGGTGTCGCCGAGACGTACGATGCGATCCTTGTAGGGCTCCGATCCCGCGCGCGCATCACCGCCGCCGGATAGCATGAAGGTGCGGCGTCCCGGCTTCGTCACAGGCATTGTATAGGTGAAGGCGAACATCGATGGCGTCGCCGGTTCGTCATACATCGGGCACACATTGGTGCGCGCCACCGGGTTCACGCCATCCTTGTAGATGCCCCAGCGTTCGAGCGTCTGCACGTATTGCTTGTTGAAATCGATGAAGCCCTGATCATTGAACGGCGCGGGCGAACGCAGCTCGCAATGCGCGAATGCGGTGAACGGACGGCCGATCGCGGTGAGATGCGCCTCAACGCGGGCGAATGCCTCCGCAAGCGGCACAGGTGCGATGAAGCGTGCACGCTCGAGTTCGAAGCCGTCTTCGGCGGCGACACCGGCGGAATACTGAAAGAC
>JAEXXW010000060.1 GCA_023405565.1 Pseudomonadota bacterium | reverse complement strand
TTCTTTCAGTCCCTTCCAGAAGGCATCTTCAAGACTGACACTCGTCTTGTGCCCCGCGATCACGATCGATCGTTTCACGACCGGCGACTTCATTGGCCTCTCCACTTCCAAGCCGGTGCCCGTCGAGAATGTTTGAAGACTTGTCACGTTGCGCCCCTTCCATTTTGCGCTCCGCCTTTGATCGACCGTGGATTAGCCGACGTGCTGCAGCGTTATCCGCTTCGCGCTGCCGCTCGCGTTTCTTCCTCTCCAATCGAAGATTAAAGACGTTGCCCATCTAGAACTCAGTGAAGCCCGCTAAACGAAACCCCCAACGGGCCCCACGATTAATTGACACATACCGACCGTTGATTGTGCCATTAGCGTGGCAGGGCTGGGGCGGAATTGGTTTCGGTTAAAAAATGCAGTTTCTGTCCCCTTAACGGGAACAAAGAGGGCACGGTATGATCGTGCGCCTCGCAGAAACAATCAATGTGGGCGCACCATTTTCTCGGGCCGTACCAATTTTTCAAACTGGTCCGCGGTGACGAAACCGCCTTTGATGGCCTCTTCCTTCAGGGTTGTTCCGTTTTGGTGCGCCAGCTTGGCGACCTTTGCGGCATTGTCGTACCCGATGGTCGGCGCCAGGGCCGTTACCAGCATCAGAGAGCGTTCCATGAGGTCGTGGATACGCTTCTCGTCGGCACGGATGCCAACCACGCAGTTATCGGTGAAAGAGCGCGCTGCATCGGCAAGAAGACGAATCGATTGCATCATCGAAAACGCGATGACCGGCTTGTAGACGTTCAACTCGAAATGGCCCTGGCTGGCCGCCACGGTGATGGTGGTGTGATTGCCGAAGACCTGGCAGCACACCATGGTCAGCGCCTCGGCCTGGGTCGGATTGACCTTGCCGGGCATGATCGAGGAGCCGGGTTCGTTCTCCGGCAGGATCAATTCGCCGAGGCCGGAGCGAGGACCGGAGCCGAGCAGGCGGATGTCGTTGGCGACCTTGAACAGTCCGGTGGCCATCACATTGAGAGCGCCATGCACAAAAACATAGGCGTCATGCGTAGCCAGCGCCTCGAACTTGTTTGCTGCACTGACGAACGGCAAGCCGGTGATGGCGGCCACATGCTGCGCGAACAGCTTGGCGAATTGCGGTTTTGAATTGAGGCCAGTGCCGACAGCGGTGCCGCCCTGCGCGAGGGGATACAGCTCTTTCATCGCCATCTTGATGCGCGAGATGCCGAGCTTGAGCTGGGTCGCGTAGCCGGAAAATTCCTGGCCCAGCGTGAGCGGCGTTGCATCCTGCGTGTGGGTGCGGCCGATCTTGACGATCCTGGCGAAGGCTTTTTCCTTCTCCTGCAACGCCTCGTGCAGATGCTCGAGCGACGGGATCAGAACATTGGTGATTTCAAGCACAGCCGCGATATGCATTGCGGTCGGAAAGCTATCATTCGACGACTGGCTCATATTGACCTGGTCGTTCGGATGAACCGGGGTCTTGCTGCCGCGCGGTGCGCCGAGCATCTCGTTGGCGCGGTTGGCGATGACCTCGTTGAGATTCATGTTGGTCTGCGTGCCTGACCCGGTCTGCCACACCACCAGCGGAAAGTGATCGGCAAGCTTGCCGTCGATCACTTCCTGGGCGGCGGCGACGATCGCCTTGCCGCGCTTGGCGTCGAGTGACTCCAATTCCATGTTGGTTTGCGCAGCGGCGCGTTTGACGATGCCGAAAGCGCGGATAAGTTCCGCCGGCATGCGGTCGCCGCCGATGCGGAAATTCTCAAGGGAGCGCTGCGTCTGTGCGCCCCAATAGCGATCGTCGGCAACCTCAATGGGGCCGAAGCTGTCAGTCTCTGTGCGTGTTTTGCTCATGCGCAATTGTAACGCGGCAAGCGTCACGCGCGGAAGACATCAGATTTGGAATTGATGGAAGGATTATTTTTTTCGGAAGCGATCGAGCCGCACGACTTCGCCGGATGGCTTGTCGCCAGACGGTCCGTCGTCGTCGGGTTTCTCGCCCTTTTCCGTTTCGGTGGCAGCCGGAATGGCCGTTACGGCAGGCGGTTTGCTCTGGGCGCTATCCGACGGCTCGTCGGCATTGTCCTGCTCGACCTCAATGGTTTCGAATTGCAGACCGAATTGCACCGACGGATCGAAGAAGCTTTTGATCGCTGTGAAGGGGATCGTCAGTTTTTCCGGAATGCCGCCGAAGGACAGGCCAACTTCAAAACCGCTGTCATTCACCTTCAGATCCCAGAACTGGTACTGAAGGATGATGGTCATTTCCTCCGGGAATTGCTCACGCAGCCGCTGCGACATCCGCACGCCTTCGTCGCTTGTGCGGAAGGTGATCGAAAAATGGTGCTCGCCCGGCAGGCCGCTCTTGGCGGCGTCCGTCAACACGCGGCGCACAAGGCCGCGGAGCGCGTCCTGTGCCAGGAGATCGTAGCGGATGTGATCAATGGCCATCGGTGATCGTCGTTAGATTCGTCGCGTCATGGTACCTTACCCGCCGGGTCGCGTCAGCACATGCGCCAAGAGAAGCCGGGGACAAGGGGAGAAGTGGAGGCTTCTGTTGCCAGGTGCCTCCGAACCCCGCCTAACGGAGCTTAACCCGTTAGGGCTTTAGTTCGGTATTACAGACCGCGTTACGCAGCCTGAGCAACCGGAGCATAGTTGTCGTTGGCAACTATACGATTGGCCCGATATCGGCGGTACCATGCCGAGCGAAAGAACAACCTTTACGCCCTCGTCGATCCTAGTTCGCCCCCGCCAAAACCCGCCAAAGATGATCCTTGAGGGGCGGGCTTTGGTGGAGGCGCCGGGTATTGCCCCCGGGTCCGAAAGGTTTATTGCGAAGCCCGTTTATCGCCATAGCCGGCTTGCGCCGGCAGAAACAATATAAGTGCACCGCACCGATGAGGGAAGGGCGACTCTCCGGCATCGAACGGGATCCGCTTGCAATAAGCATCGTGCGACCGATGTCGTGCCGGTCCAATCGGCCTGCATAATTTGCGACGCCCATGATGGGTGCCATTAAAACCTTCCTCGGCTCGTGTGCCGTGCTGCGCAAGCGCCCGATCATTCCAGCCCCGTGTGTTGGTGCTGATCCGAGGCATTTCACAACGCTTCTAGTGTATTTGCGATGTATGGCCATTGCCGATCAGACTCGGTCTGCTTGATCGCGGGAATCGTGGAAACGTTTGTCGCGACAGTTGTGATGCATGAGGAACATGCACCTACAGTGCTGCATCTTTCATCACGAGCGTCTGCAATTGTTTTTGCAGTGCACCATGACTTATGCGCTGGTTGAAGCGAGCATGATCAAGCGCGATGCATGTCATGCGGAACAGCAAATGACGGCGCTGATGCGATTTTTTGCGAGGGTTAATTCGCTCTGGGCTTTTGCTGCAGCAGCAATTTTGGGGGGAACTGCCCTCATGCAAGCCGCCGCCCATAATTGAATCTTCCAAGTTCTGTCATCGAACTGCTAGACAAGAGCAGCGTCTTGGGCGAAGACCCAAACGAGGGGCACTGTATTTCTACGAGTTGGGGAGGGCGTATGGCTGAAGGCGTAGGGCAGCCAGCTGAGCCGCAGGCCAGAGGGTTTATTCGAAATCCGCAGGATTTCTGGGGTGGCATTGCGCTCATCCTGTTTGCGTTATTCACCCTATGGGCAGGAAGTGACCTTCCTGGCTCAAGGGGATTTGCGTTTGGTCCTGGCACGGCACCGCGTTTGTTTGGCTGGCTTCTTGTGGGCGTATCGGCCATCGTTGCCATCAACGGACTGATCTCGCACGGACCGCCGCTGGAGCGATG